>QKCS01000270.1 GCA_003246795.1 Alphaproteobacteria bacterium | reverse complement strand
CTCAAGACGCTGGCCCACATGCCCGGCGTTCACAATTGGCAGAACGCGGCCGTGGCCTACGCCGCGGTGCGGCCGCTGGTGAAGGACGCGCGCGAAATCGCCAACGTCATGGCGACGTTTCCAGGGCTGCCGCACCGGATCGAACTTGTCGGGCAGATCGGGTCTGTGCGCTTCGTCAACGATTCGAAGGCGACGAACGCCGACGCCACCGCCAAGGCGCTCGCGTGTTTCGACGACATTTATTGGATCGCGGGCGGCAAAGCGAAGGAAAGCGGCATCGCGGGCCTTTCCGACTTCTTCCCGCGCATCAAGCGCGCCTATCTGATCGGCGAGGCGATGGAGCCGTTCGCGGCGACGCTTGCCGGGAAAGTCTCCGCCGTGAAATCGGGTACGCTTGAGGCTGCGGTGAAACAGGCGGCGAAGGATGCGGCCGCCGGCCGCGGCGAGCCGGTCGTGTTGCTGTCGCCCGCATGCGCGTCGTTCGACCAGTTCCGCGACTACGAAGAGCGTGGCGCCGAATTCAAGCGCATCTTCAAGGCGGTCGCCGAAGAGGCGCGTCTAAAAGGGGCCGCGTGATGGCGTTGTTGTCGCGCACCGACCGCAGCATGCTCGCCAACTGGTGGTGGACCGTCGACCGTTGGTCGCTGGCCGCGATCCTGTCGCTTATCGTCGCCGGCATTCTCTTGACGTTGGCCGCGAGCCCGGCGGTCGCGGGGCGCATCGGCCTCGAACCGTTCTATTTCGTGTACCGGCAGCTGTCGTTCGTCGCGCCGGCGCTCATCGTCATCTTCACGGTGTCGTTCTTGAGCCCGCGCGACGTGCGGCGCCTGGCGCTCGGGCTTTACGGCGTGTCGCTGTTCCTGATGTTGATGACGCTTTTCGTCGGTCCGGAGATCAAGGGTGCGCAGCGGTGGCTCATGTTCGGGCCGTTTTCAATGCAGCCGTCGGAGTTCGTCAAGCCGGCGTTCGTCGTGCTCGCGGCCGCGGCGCTGGCGGAGAACCATCGCGTGCCGGGCTTTCCGGGAACGGCGATGGCCGCGGGGCTCTATGCGATGGTCGCGGGCGTCCTGATCCTGCAGCCCGATTTCGGGCAGACTTTGCTGCTCTCGATCGTCTGCGGCGCGCTGTTCTTCTTGGGCGGCATGCGCTGGCAGTGGCTTTCGGCGCTCGTGGGCGCGGGGATTGCCGGGATCGCAGGGGCCTATGTGTTCTTGCCGCACGTGGCGAGCCGCATCGACCGCTTCATGTATCCCGATCGCGGCGACACCTACCAGGTCGACACGGCCCTGAACGCGTTTTCGCAAGGCGGACTTTCGGGCGTGGGACCCGGCGAGGGCTCGGTGAAATTCGTTCTGCCGGACGCCCACACGGACTTCATCTTCGCCGTCGCGGGCGAAGAGTTCGGGCTGGCGGCGTGCACCATTCTCTTGATTCTCTTCGGCGTGATCGTGCGGCGGGCGCTCATCCACGCGCATGAGGAACGCGATCATTTCGTGCAGCTTGCGGCTTCGGGCCTTGCGGTGATGTTCGGCCTGCAGGCGGTGATCAACATCGCCGTCAGCCTGAGCCTTCTTCCGGCGAAAGGGATGACGTTGCCGTTCGTTTCCTATGGCGGGTCGTCGATGCTGGCGCTCGCGCTCACCGCCGGCATGCTGCTCGCGCTCACGCGGCGGCGCGCGGCCGCGCAGCGGAGAACCTGAGTGACAGGCCCCGTCGTCATCGCGGCAGGCGGGACCGGCGGACATTTGTTCCCGGCTCAGTCTCTCGCGCAGGAGCTGGCGAAGCGTGGGCGGCGCGTCGTGCTGATGACGGATGACCGCGGGCAGAATTATGCGCAGACGTTTCCGAAGGCAGAGATCGTCACAGTGCCGTCGGCGACCTTCGCGGGACGGGGTGCGGTGGGCAAGGCGTTCGCGGTGCTGCGTCTCGCGCGCGGGGCGCTTGCCGCTTATTTCGCGCTGGGGCGCGTGAAGCCGTCTGTCGTCGTGGGCTTCGGCGGCTATCCGGCGTTGCCGACGATGTTCGCGGCGGCCAGGCGCGGCGTGCCGAGCGTCATCCATGAGCAGAACGCGATCTTGGGGCGCGTCAACCGATGGCTGGCGCCGGCGGTGACGCGCATCGCTTCGTCGTTCGCTCGGTTATCGCATCTCGATCCGTTGCTCGCCGAACGCGTGACGATGACCGGCAATCCCGTGCGGCCGGCGGTCCTCGCCAGCAAATGCCACTACGTGCGGCCAGTGGCGGACGGACGGTTCCACCTTCTCGTCTTCGGCGGCAGTCAGGGGGCGCGGGTGTTCGCGACGCTGGTGCCGGAAGCGATCGCGAGACTGCCGGCCGATTTGCGGGCGCGGCTCGACCTGGTTCAGCAATGCCGGCCGGAAGATCTGGAGTCCGCGAAGGCACGCTACGCGGCCTTGGGGCTCCAGCCGACGCTTGCTTCGTTTTTCGGTGACATGGGTGCGCGGCTGGCGTCGGCGCACTTGGTTATCAGCCGCGCAGGCGCATCGACCGTCACCGAACTCTGCACGGTGGGGCGGCCCGCGATCCTGATTCCTTACCCGTTCGCGATGGACGATCATCAGACCGCCAATGCACGCGAATTGGCTGACGCGGGCGCTGCTTGGCAATTCGCGGAAAAGGAGCTTTCGGCCGACATTTTGGCGGCCAAGATCACAGAATTGGCGCAAAGCCCGGTTCTTCTTGAGACGGCGGCTGCGAAAGCGCTAAGCCTAGCGCGCAACGACGCCGCCGCGCGGCTGGCCGACCTCGTGGACCAGGTCAGCGGGTCGAACGCAGGCGCATGAATTCAGCTGGGAGTCTACGGCCCGCATGAGCCGTCTATCTTTGCAAATCGGACCGCTGCACTTCATCGGCATCGGCGGCATCGGGATGAGCGGCATCGCCGAGGTGATGCACAATCTGGGCTACAAGATCCAAGGCTCGGATGCGGCCGAAAGCGCGAACGTGAAGCGGCTGCGCGAGCTCGGCATCGACATTGCGATCGGGCACGCGGCGGACAATCTGAAGGACGCGGCCGTCGTCGTCTATTCGTCGGCGGTGAAGGCGGACAATCCGGAGCTTTCGGCGGCGCGCGCGCGGCACACGCCGACGGTCAAGCGGGCCGAGATGCTCGCCGAATTGATGCGTCTGAAAAGCGCGGTTGCCATTGCAGGTACGCACGGCAAGACCACCACGACGACGATGGTGGCGGCGCTGCTTGAAGCGGGCGGGTTCGACCCCACGGTGATCAACGGCGGCATCATCAACAAGTACGGCACCAACGCGCGGCTAGGCCAGGGCGAATGGATGGTCGTGGAGGCGGACGAAAGCGACGGCACGTTCGTCAAGCTGCCGGCGACGATCGCGATCGTGACGAATATCGACCCCGAGCATCTCGAGCATTACAGGGGTTACGAGGGATTGAAGCGGGCGTTCGACACATTCGTGGAGAACATCCCGTTCTACGGCTTCGCCGTTCTGTGCATCGACCATCCGGAAGTGCAGTCGATGATCGGGCGCGTGAGCGACCGGCGGCTCATCACCTACGGCTATGGGCCGCAGGCCGACGTGCGCGCGATCAACATGCGGTTCGAGGGCGGCGTTTCGCATTTCGACGTGCTGATTTCCGACCGGGTGAAGGAGGGGCCGCGCACCTTCGCGGGGTTGATGCTGCCGATGCCCGGCGAGCACAACGTGCAGAACGCGCTGTCGGCCATCGCGGTCGCGCGCGAGCTCGGGGTGCCGGACGTCACGGTGCGCGAGGCGCTGGCGCAGTTCGAGGGCGTGAAGCGCCGCTTCACCAAGACCGGCGTGTGGAGCGGCGTCGCCATCATCGACGACTACGCGCACCATCCGGTCGAGATTCTCTCCGCCATGAAGGCGGCGCGACAGGTCGCGATGGGACGCGTGATCGCCGTGCTGCAGCCGCACCGCTACACGCGACTGAAGGAGCTGTTCAAGGAGTTCTCGACCTGTCTGCACGGCGCCGACGTCGTGGTCGTGTCCGACGTTTATCCCGCGGGCGAGCAGCCTATTGCGGGCGTGTCGCGGGACGCGCTGGTCGATTCCATGCGCGCGCACGGGCATCGCAACGTGATCGCGCTGCAGTCGCCTGACGATCTGGCGAAGTTGATCGCGGAGACGGCGCGGCCCGGCGACTATGTCGTGTGTCTGGGCGCCGGCTCGATCACCGGCTGGGCGAACGCGCTGCCCGGACAATTGCAGGCGCTGGGTGAAGGCAAGAAATAGCATGGGCGCGCAAGCGGTTTCGGGCGACGGCCTGATCGCGCGTCTGCCGCGCGTCAAAGGCCCGTACCAGGCGAACGCCGCGATCAAGGATTTGACCTGGTTTCGCGCCGGAGGCCCCGCGGAGGTTCTCTACATTCCGCCGGACGCGGACGATCTTGCCGCGTTCCTGAAAGGCGTGCCGGCCGACGTCCCCCTCACCGTGATCGGCGTGGGGTCGAACTTGCTCGTGCGCAACGGCGGGATCGACGGCGTCGTGATTCGTCTGGGGCGCGGGTTCATGAACGTGACGGCGGAGGCGTCGCATCGCCTGCGCGCGGGGGCCGCGGTGCTCGACGTCGCGGTCGCGAAGGCCGCGCTTGAGAACGGACTCTCGGGGCTCGAGTTCATGCGCGGCATTCCGGGCGCGGTCGGCGGGGGCCTCCGGATGAACGCTGGCGCCTATGGGCGCGAGTTCAAGGACGTGCTGGTCAAAGCGCACGCGCTCGACCGGCGCGGCGAGCGCGTCAAGCTTTCCAATTCGCAGATGGGATTTTCCTATCGCCGCTCCGAGGCGCCGGCCGATCTGGTTTTCGTCGAAGCGGTGTTTCAGGGTGCGCCGGGCGGCAAGGCGGCGATAGAGGCGCGCATGAACGAGATCACGGACGCGCGCTCTTCGACGCAACCGATCAAGAGCCGCACCGGCGGTTCGACCTTCAAGAACCCTGAGGGTCATAAGGCGTGGCAGTTGATCGACAAGGCCGGATGCCGGGGCCTCAAGCGCGGCGACGCCGAAGTTTCGACGCTTCACTGCAATTTCCTGATCAACCACGGCAAGGCCACGGGCGACGACATCGAGGCCTTGGGCGAAGAGGTGCGCGCGCGCGTGAAAGCGGCGACCGGCGTCGAACTCGAGTGGGAAATCAAGCGAATCGGAAAGAAGGCGTAACCTTCTTCCGTCACACTAACTCTTGAGCGGAGGAGAGGCATGGCCGAGCAACGGCACGTCGCGGTTCTCATGGGCGGGTGGTCGGCGGAACGGCCGGTCAGTCTCGTCACGGGCAAAGGCTGCGCCAAGGCTCTGCGCGACGAAGGTTTCAAGGTCACCGAAGTCGACGTTCAACGCGACGTCGCGGATGTGTTGACGAAACTGAAGCCCGACGTTTGCTTCAACGCGTTGCACGGCCAATGGGGCGAAGACGGTTGCATCCAGGGATTGCTCGAGGTTCTCGGCATTCCATACACGCATTCGGGCGTGTTGGCCTCAGCGGTGGCGATGCACAAGGAGCGCGCCAAGGCCGTGTTTCGCGGCGCGGGGATTCCCGTCGTCAACGACATCGTCGTTTCTCGTCACGATGTGGCGAAACAAACAACGATCAAACCGCCCTTCGTCATCAAGCCCGTTAATCAGGGATCAAGCGTCGGGGTTTTTATTGTCCGTTCGGGCGACAATCGCCCGCCGTCGGAGCTGACGAGCAAAGACTGGAACTTGGGTGACGAGGTGATGGTGGAAGAATTCGTGCCCGGTCGCGAACTCACGGTCGCTGTGATGGACGGCAAGGCCTTGGCCGTCACCGACATCGTGCCCCGGCAGAACTTCTACGACTTCGAATCGAAATACGCCGAGGGCGGATCCGAACACGTGATCCCGGCGCGCATCGACGCCAAGATCTACGAACAGGCGCTGGCGCTGGCCGCGCGGGCGCACGCCGCCTTGGGCTGCCGCGGCGTCAGCCGCACCGTTTTTCGCTACGCCGCCACGAAGGGGGAACCCGGACGGTTGATCATTCTTGAGACGAACACGCAACCCGGCATGACGCCGACGTCGCTCGTTCCCGAACAGGCCTCTTACAAGGGCGTGTCGTACGGGGCGCTCTGCCGCTGGATGGTCGAGGACGCATCATGCGATCGTTAGTGGGCGCTTCGCGCGACGACGACGATGACGACGAGGACGAGGCGCCCCCGCGGCCGAAGCGGAAGCGCGCCAAGGCCTCGCGGGCCAAGCCCAAGAAGTCGCGCGGCAAGCGCCGACGCTCGGGCCGGTTCGTTTCGCGTTGGAAAGAGGCGATGCACAGCGCCGCCATGCGCATGGCGCTGTGGGGCGTCTTGCTCGCGCTGTTTTTTGCGGCGACGGCCGTTGCGGGCCTGTTCTCGGGCGGCCACGTCGCGGCGGCGGTCGCGGCGGCGAAGACCGAGGCCAATCAGCTGATGGCCGATGCGGGCTTTACGGTTCAGAACGTGACGCTCGAAGGTCGGGCCGAGACCGCCAAAAAAGAAATCGTGCGGATGCTCGGCATCAAGCGCGGCGATTTGATGCTCTACGTCGACGTCGACGAGGCGCGGGCGCGGCTCGAGGCGCTGCCGTGGGTTCAAACAGCGGAAGTTCGCCGGGTGTGGCCGAACCGCATCCATGTGCGCATCGTCGAACGCAAGCCGGTCGCGCTTTGGCAGAAGGACGGCGCCGTTTCGGTCGTCGACATCGACGGCAAGCCCATCCCGGGCGAAGATCCGGCACGGTTCGCATCGCTGCCGCTCATCGTGGGAAATGGCGCGGAAGACCAACTCGGCGGACTGCTTGCGCTCATGAAGACGCAGCCGAACTTAAAGTCACGTCTTAAAGCCGCCGTGCGAGTGGGCGAAAGACGTTGGAATTTACGCCTTGCTAACGGTGTTGAAGTACGCCTTCCAGAGGAAGGCGCGGAAGCGGCGTTGGCGGAACTGGAACGGCTCGAGCGGGAGGACGCGATCCTCTCGCGGGACATCAAGGCGATCGACCTTCGATTCCCGGACCGGTTCATCGTCAAGGTGCCGCCGAACTCGCCGCTGATTTCTCCGGCGAAGCACGCCGGCGGCAGGGAAACGTAAACGGTGGTCGGTTTCGGCAAGTCACGGCGGCAGGGACGGGGCGCGAAGAGCGGCATCATCGGTGCGCTCGACGTCGGCTCGACCAAGGTCGCCTGCTTCATCGCCAAACCCATCCACGCGCGGGGCCAAGGCCCGCAGCTGAAGGTCTTGGGCGTGGGACACCACGCGAGCCGGGGCGTACGTTCGGGCACGGTCATCGACATCAACGCGGCCGAGGATTCCATCCGCGCGGCGGTCGAGCAGGCCGAACGCCAGGCGGGCGTGACGCTCGACGACGTCATCGTCGGCGTCGCCTGCGGCCAGCCGCAGAGCCGCACCATCAACGTCGAAGTCTCGATCGCCGGCCACGAGGTCGGCGAGGAGGATTTGCGCCGCGCCTTCGCCATCGGTCGCGAGAGAATGCCGGGGCAGGAGCGCGAGGTCATCCATTGCCTCCCCAGCGCCTATTCGATCGACGGGCATCGCGGCATCCGCAATCCGCGCGGCATGGTCGGCGACAGCCTGGGCGTTTCGATGCACGCGGTCAGCGCCGCCATGGGGCCGATGCGCAACCTCGAGACCTGCGTCGAGCGCTGTCATTTGGATATTTCGGGACGGGCCGTTTCGGCCTATGCGTCCGGCTTGGCGACGCTCGTCGCCGACGAAATGGATTTGGGCGCGACCGTCATCGACATGGGCGGGGGCACGACCTCAATCTCCGTGTTCTTCGACGGCAAGCTTGTGTTCGCGGACGTGCTGCCGGTCGGCGGCAATCACGTGACGAGCGACATCGCGCGCGGACTGTCGACCGCGCTCGCCGACGCCGAACGGCTGAAGACGCTGCACGGCAGCGCGCTGATGGGCTCGAACGACGGGCGCGAGCTTATCGGCGTGTCGCAGCTCGGCGAGGACGATCCGGAAGCGGAGACGGAGATCCCGCCCTCCATGCTGACCGGCATCATCCAGCCGCGGCTCGAAGAGACGTTCGAGATCGTGCGCGACCGGCTCATCGATTGCGGGCTTTCGTCGATTTCGGGACGCCGCGTGGTGCTCACGGGCGGCGCAAGCCAGATGAACGGCGCGCGCGAAGTCGCTTCGCGCGTGCTGTCGAAGCAGGTGCGGCTCGGCAAGCCGATGCGCTTTGCAGGTCTTAACGAGACGACGGGTGCGGCGCCCTTTGCTGCATGTGCGGGCTTGATCGTGTGGGCTGCGCAACGCCCCAACGAAATTCAAGATTTGCGCGACGAAACGGACATCCCACAACTTGCGTATGGTACTTCTGGTGCTTCGCAGGGGTTTCAGGGATTGAAGCGCTGGATCAAAGAGAATTTTTAACTTTTGAAGGCGCATAGCTAACGAACAAGAAGCGCCGAAGAGCGCTCGCGACGGGTGGGTTGTCGACAAAGGGAAGGTGGCACGCATGGAGAACTAGAGATGGCCATCGACCTCAAAGCCCCGGATTTCACCGAACTGAAGCCCCGCATTCTCGTTTTCGGGGTGGGTGGCGCCGGCGGCAATGCCGTCAACAACATGGTCGCCTCTCAGCTCGAAGGCGTCGACTTCCTGGTCGCCAACACCGACGCGCAAGCGCTGGTCCATTCCAAAGCCGAACACCGGTTGCAGCTCGGCAGCAAGCTGACGCAAGGCCTCGGCGCCGGATCGCGTCCCGACATCGGCGAGGCGGCGGCGGAAGAGAGCACCGACGAGATCAAGCGCGTGCTCGCCGAAAGCCACATGGTCTTCATCACCGCCGGCATGGGCGGCGGCACGGGCACGGGCGCCGCGCCGATCATCGCCAAGATCGCACGCGAGATGGGCATCCTCACCGTCGGCGTCATCACGAAGCCGTTCGCCTTCGAAGGGCCGCGGCGGATGCGCATCGCGGAAGAAGGCATCGACAAGCTCAAGAACTACGTGGACACGATGATCGTGATCCCGAACCAGAATCTGTTCCGCATCGCCAACGAGAAGACGACGTTCGCCAAGGCGTTCGAAATGGCGGACGAAGTGCTCTATTCGGGCGTGCGCGGCGTCACCGACCTGATGGTGATGCCCGGCCTCATCAATCTCGACTTCGCCGACGTGCGCACGGTTATGTGCGAGATGGGCACCGCGATGATGGGCATGGGCGAAGCCGAGGGCGAGCGCCGCGCGATCGAGGCGGCCGAGGCCGCGATCTCGAACCCGCTGCTCGATGTGTCGTCGATGAAGGGCGCGCGCGGCGTGCTCATCAACATCACGGGCGGCATGGATCTGACCCTTTACGAGGTCGACGAGGCGGCGAACAAGATCCGCCAGGAGGTCGATCCGGACGCCAATATCATCGTCGGCTCGACGTTCGACGAACGCATGGACGGCAAGATGCGCGTTTCGGTGGTCGCCACCGGCATCTCGGCCGAAGTGCGCGCGCAGGCGACGCCGACGCGCCAGAGCGCCTTGGCGGCCGCC
>QKCS01000334.1 GCA_003246795.1 Alphaproteobacteria bacterium | reverse complement strand
CCGGTCGTCCGTGCCTCCGGCCAGAGATCGGCGTATACGAGGCGAACGGCGAGACCGGAGAATCGGATTATGGCTGTCTATCCCTCTCGAAGCGCGGAGGCGGCGGCGCTCAAGGGCGTGCATCTCTACCATTTCGTGATGTCGAACTGCTCGCAGCGCGTGCGCATCGCGCTGGAGGCCAAGGGCGTTCCCTGGGAATCGCATCACGTCGATCTGCCGGGTGGCGCGCATCTGACGCCGGGCTATCTCGAGATCAATCCGAACGGCGTGGTGCCGAGCCTCGTCCACGACGGCAAGGTCGTTCTCGAGTCGAACGACATCATCGCCTATATCGATGCGACGTTCGACGGACCGCAGCTGATGCCTTCCGGCGACGACGACCGCACGGTGGTGCAGGGGTTGATCGAACTTGCGTCGGGCGCGCAAGCATCGATCAAGGCGTTGAGTCACGAGTTGCTGTTCAAGCGCGTGCGAAAAGTCTCTGCCGCCGACGTCGATGGTATGGCGACTGCGGGCGCGCCGGCGTCGCTCGTCGATTTCATGCGGGATTATTCCGAGGACGGCGCGGCGTGGGCGGATCGCGTCGCGCGCGCCCGGGCCGACATGGACGAACGGCTCGGGCAATTGGAGGGGCGGTTGATGCTGACCGGTCGTTGGCTTTCGGGGCCGGCGTTCGGCTTGGCGGACATCAGCTGGGTCGTGAACGTGTTTCGTCTTCAACAGTGCGGCTACGATCTCGACGCCTATTCGCGTCTGAACGTCTGGTGCCGGGCGGTGACGGCGATGCCTGCGTTCAAGCGCGCCGTGTCCGAGTACAGGCCGACGTGACATGAGCGGGAAACTTCGGATCGGGATCGTCGGCGCGGCGCGGGTGGCGACCTATGCCATGATCGAGCCGGCGCGGGCGGTCGGTGGCGTCGAGGTCGCGGCGGTTGCGGCGCGCGATCCGGCGCGGGCGCGCGACTACGCGGCGGCGCACGGCATTGCGCGCGTCGCAGCAAGCTACGACGCGTTGATGCGCGATCCGGAGATTGATCTCGTTTACATCGCGACGCCGCCCAACGTGCACGCGGCGCAAGCGCTGGCCGCGATCGACGCGGGCAAGCCGGTGCTGGTCGAGAAACCGTTCGCGCTGATGGCGGCGGAGGCGCGCACGGTGTTCGCGGCCGGGCAGGCGAAAGGCGTGCCCGTGTTCGAGGCGATGCACTCGCCGCATCACACGCTGTTCGCGCGGGTGCTTCAAATCGTGAAGGGCGGCGAGATCGGGCGCGTTCGTCACATGGATGCGGAATTCGGCGTGCCGATTCCGCGCAGCGCGGACGAATTCCGCTGGCGGGCCGAGTGCGGCGGCGGCGCGCTGATGGACCTCGGCGTCTATCCGCTGACCTGGTGCCGGCGCGTCGCGGGCGAACCCGCGAGCGTCGAACGGGCGGAGGCGCAGATCGTCGACGGCCTGGATGCACGCTTCTCCGCGCGTTTGCGTTTCGGGGACGGCGTAACGGCGGACATCAGGAGCTCGATGCTGGCGGACCAGCCCAACGCGCTGCTGCGCATCGACGGCAGTAGCGGCCAAGTCACCGTCGTCAATCCGCTGGCGCCGCAGATGGGCTATCTGTTCACGGTCGAGAGCGACGGCAGGCAGCGCAACGAAACGGTGCAGGGGCTGAGCACGTATCATGCCCAACTCGCCGCCGTGCGCGACACACTGGCGACGGGGGCGCCGTTCCCGTTTGCGGCCGACGACTACGTCCGTTCGATGGAAGCGATCGACTTGGTGCGCGCGAGATTTTGACGTCTTCGTCCGAAGCCGTCCGACCGCACCGGCGTCGGGGGAACTGTCCGCACTCCGCGGTCAGGGAGCAGTTTCGGCGAGGAAGACTTCGATTTCTTCGACGACGCGGTCGGGGGCGTCGATGTGCGCCCAGTGGCTCGCGCCTTCGATGGACACGAACTTGCCGCCGGTGCGCGTCGTGAGGTCGCGCGCGACGGCCGGCGGGATGTTGACGTCGCTGGATCCACTCAAGTGCAGCACCGGGACCTTGATATCTTCAAATGTGCCCGACATCAGGCGAAAGCCGTCGACAAAGTATTGACGGCGGATGTAGGCGAGCAAGGCCGCGCGCGTGCCCTTCACTCTATAGGCCGCTTCGAGCGACGTTCTGTGCCGCTCGGAGTAGGTCGTACCGAACGTCTTCAGGTTCGCCATTATGATTTCGCCGACGCCCGGCACGAGTGGCAGCAGCTGCTCAGGGTCGATCGTGATTCCGGTTCCGATGGTGACGACGTGGTCGACGCGTTCGGGGTGATCGGCAGCCAGCACACAGACCAGCGTGCCGCCGACGGAATGACCGATGACCGTCACGCGGGCGATGCCGAGTTCGTCCAACAGCTCGATGGATTCGTTCACCCACAGATCGTAGCCGTACGTGAAGCGGTCGCTTCGTTCCGAAAAGCCCTTTCCGAAGTAGTCGAAAGCGATGACGCGATGGTGCGCGGACAGGCGTTC
>QKCS01000162.1 GCA_003246795.1 Alphaproteobacteria bacterium | reverse complement strand
ACGAGCTTGTGGTAGGCCCGTTTCAAATCGTCGTCGGTCGCAGAATGATCGACACCGAGGATCACATAAGGGTCTTCGTGATCGGGGCCGAAATGCGACGCGCGGATGCGCTGGAACTCGCCTTCCGAGAATCCGAAAATCTGCGCCACGTGGCGCAAGTATTCGAGTTCGCCGGGATGCAGCCGGTTGTCGGCTTTGGCGATCATGAACAAGCTGTCGAGCAAGTCCTCCAGCACGCCCGGCCGCCCGCGAAACAATGATGCGAGCTGCTTGGCGTACGAGTCGAAGCCGGCCACGTCCTGCTTGGCGAGATTGAACAAATGGCCCACATTGGCCTCTTCCTCCCGCGGCACCGGAAAGACCCGCTTGAAGACGTCGACCTCATCGCGCGTGACCGTCCCGTCCGCCTTGGCGAGCTTCGCCGAAAGCGCAATGACGCCGATGGTGAATGCGACTTCGTCCCGCTCGCGCATGCGCCGGTCGCCGCGCTCGTCGTCGTCGCGGCCGCGCCGGCGCCGATGTTCCTTGTCGATGAACACATGGCCCGCGAGCCCGCCGAGCAGCGCCCCGATCGGTCCCCCGATCGCAAGCCCCGCGGCCGCACCCGCTATTTTGCCCCAAATCGACATGCTCACTCAGCCCTGCGTTCGCGCTTCATCGGCAGCGATTGAGGCGAAGATATGACGCCAGCCGCCAAATGGCACGTCTGGATCGACCGCGGCGGCACGTTCACCGATATCGTGGCGATGGGACCCGACGGCCAAGTCCGCGCGCTGAAACTTCTTTCCGAAAACGCCGAACAGTACGCCGACGCCGCGATCGAAGGAATAAGGCGTCTGATGGGCACGGCGCAAGGCGCGGCTCTGCCGCAAGAACTCCTGGCCGCCGTCCACATGGGCACGACGGTCGCGACGAACGCGCTGCTTGAACGAAAGGGTGCGCGCACGGTGTTGGTCACGACGCGCGGCCTCGGCGACCAGCTTCGTATCGGCTATCAGCATCGCCCGAAACTGTTCGTCAGGCGCATCGACCTGACGCCGCCCCTATACGACCGCGTAATCGAGGTCGACGAGCGCATCACCGCCGACGGCACCGTGTTGACGCCGCTCGATGCGACGGGAATCGAACGACAGCTGCGGCAAGCGCGCGCCGACGGTTGCGAGTCCTGCGCGATCGTCTTCATGCACGCATACCGCAACGCCGACCACGAACGCGCGATGGCGGCGCTCGCGCGCGAGGCGGGCTTCACGCAGATCTCCGCAAGTCACGACGTGAGCCCGCTGATGAAGTTCGTCAGTCGCGGCCACACCACCGTCGCTGACGCATATCTCTCGCCGGTCTTGCGCAAATACGTCGACAAGGTCGCCGCGCCGCTCGGGACTGCGGCGCATGACGGCCGCTTGCGCTTCATGCGCTCGTCTGGCGCGCTCGCCGATGCCGCGCACTTCACCGGCAAGGACGCTTTGCTTTCGGGCCCGGCGGGCGGCGTGATCGGCATGGCGGAAACCGCGAAGGCGGCGGGCTTCGACAAGGTCGTCGGCTTCGACATGGGCGGCACGTCGACCGACGTGTCGCGCTTCGACGGCACGTACGAACGCATCTTCGAGAACGAACTGAACGGCATCCGCCTGCGCGCGCCGATGCTCGCGGTCCACACGGTGGCGGCGGGCGGCGGCTCGATCCTGTTCTACGAAAATGCGCGCATGCGCGTCGGCCCCGAAAGTGCCGGCGCCGACCCGGGCCCGGCCTGCTATCGCAAGGGCGGCCCGCTGACCGTGACCGACGCGAATGTGATGACGGGCCGCATTCACCCGGACTTCTTCCCGGCCGTTTTCGGACCGAACGCCGACGCGCCGCTCGACGCCGCCGTCATGCGCAAGAAGTTTGCGGCGTTGGCGCGCGAACTCGGGAAGTCGCCGGAAGACGCGGCCGACGGTTTCCTGAAAATCGCCGTCGCCAACATGGCCGAGGCGATCAAGCGCATCTCGATCGCGCAAGGCGCCGACGTCGCGGAGTACGCGCTGCAATGCTTCGGCGGCGCCGGCGCGCAACTCGCGTGCCACGTGGCCGACGCGCTCGGCATGCGCACGATCATAATCCATCCGCTCGCCGGCGTGCTGTCCGCCTTCGGCATGGGCTTCGCGCAGACGCAGGCGCGCCGCGAACAAGCCGTCGAACAACGCCTCGACGACACGCTGATGCCGTCGCTGCAATCGGCGGTCGCTGATCTCGCGCGCCAAGCGGTCGACGAGGTCGTGGCGCAAGGCGTCGAGCCGACAAGGGTCTCGACGGTCGCGACCGTCCATCTGCGCTATCTGGGCACGGACACGGCGCTCGCCGTTCCCTTTGGAACGCACGCCGAAATCGAAGCGGCGTTCGCCGAGACGCATCGCACACGCTTCGGCTTTTGGGACCAAGGCCGGCAACTCGTCGTCGAATCGCTTGCCGTCGATGCGATCGGCCAAGCCGAAGCGCCGCATCTGCCGCAGATCGAAGCAAAACGTGCGGGCGCG
>QKCS01000272.1 GCA_003246795.1 Alphaproteobacteria bacterium | reverse complement strand
CTTCGCCGGCGAACGAAGCGCTTTCGCCGCGTCGCGTGCGAGCCGCAGCGTCCTCAGCCGCTCCATGTTCTCGCGTTGCGCGCGGCGCGCCGCCTCGTAGTCCGCCATCGCGCTCTGCCGATCGAGAAGCGCGGCTTCCTTCTGGCGTTGCCGCGCGCCGCTGTCGACGCGGGCCCGCCCGCGCGCGCGGCTTGCGTCGGCCGTCGCCCACTTGGCCACGTTCGTCGGTTCGCTGACAGACATATCGAATCCCTTTCGAAGAGAGATGGTCGCGGGCTTCAATCCACGCGCAGCCGAACGCCCGCTGAAAATCTCACCGAACGTCAGCCGCACCGCGGAAGGCCGCGCGGCATGGATGAGGAGAAACGGCGCAAATGCACGTGTTCGCCGACAAGATACATATCAATATAGCGCTCGAGCCCTCGTTATCGAGTCTCAAACCCATCATATATATGGTGTACGCGAAGCAGGCGCCGGTGACTCGCGGCACCAGCCGGCCAAGGATCCCGCAAAACATGTACCCTAACGTTGAGCTCGCTCGCGGCGCCGACGCCGATTTCGGCGCGCGCCTGACGGCGCTGATTCCCAATATGCGCATCTTCGCGAGAAGGCTTTGCCGCGGCCGCGACGGCGCGGAGGATCTTGCGCAGGAATCGATGCTCAACGCGTGGAAATCGCGCGCCTCGTTCACGCCCGGCGGCAATCTCGAAGCCTGGCTCTTCGCCATCCAGCGCAACGCCTTCCACTCCGCCCACCGCCGCAGATGGCGCGAGGTTGCGTGGGACGATGCGATGGGTGCGAAGTTGATCGCCGCGCCCACCCAGCACGCGAGCGCCGAACTCGCCGACGTGGCGCGCGCGATGTCGCACTTGCCCGACGAACAGCGCGAGGCGTTGATCCTCGTCGGCGCCGGCGGGTTCACATATTGCGAGGCGGCCGCGCTGCGCGGGTGCGCGACCGGTACGATGAAAAGCCGCGTCTCGCGCGCGCGCATCGCCGTGGCGACTTTGATGACGGCGGACGTCGCGTTTCCGTCGCCGCGCAAGGCGGCGGTCGACGCCTATCGAGACATCGCGCGCGACGTAGCGGCCCTCCCCCTCGCCCGCTCGCGGCCTGATCGGCGCGCGCGCCGTCGGGAGAGCGAATGACGATCCTGACGCCCTCGATGCCCGGCCCCGATGCGAAGAGGCAGATTCTTCTGGCCGACATTCACGCGAAGTGGGGAAGATTCTCCGACGCGGATCTCGTGGCGTTCAAGGACCGGGACGATCTCGTGACCAAAGTCATGGCGAGATACGACCAAGACCGCGATCTGGCCGAACGCGATGTCGATGCGCTGCTCAAAGACCGGGTTGTCGCATTGCGCCGTACGCCGCCCCCGCGCACGGCCGGGAATTTCATACGCTGCGGATGAGGAAAGCGACCGTCCGATCGCGATTGACGACAACCTCGACTGTCCGGATCCTTGGATCATGAGGCGCGGCACTCAAAGGTATGTCTTGAATCGCTCCTCCTTCGTCTTTGTCCATTCTCGATAACGCCCGCTCTCTGGCGAAGGATTCAGCGCAAATTGCATGTCTTGGCGGAGGTTCAGGATTTCCGCGACCGATAGATGTCGTTTTGCGTGGCCCACGATGGCGGCTGTTAGGATGGTTGCCTCCAAATCCTTCGTGGCTGTCACAAGTTGGGTGAGCAGCGTGCTGTCGTCTGACATTTGTGGTCTCCCGTTTTGTGCGACTGGCGAGCCATGCCCTCTTACACATGCACGCCGACCGGACGGAACGGTCATTTTCTTCCTGACACCGCCGGAAGCAAGATCGTTCCGATCAATCCGAAAGTGATCGAGACAATCAGATTACCAAATCTTGCGGATTGTTGGCGCGGCGTCTCGAACACGCCCCTTTCGCAGGATCGGCGGCGCCAAACCTAGGAGCGCGCCAGCCGCGTCATCCCCAGCAATAGCACCGCGCCCAGCGTCGCAGACGCGATCGTGCTGATGAGCCAGGCGCAGATCGTCACGCCCAACGTCGGCAAGACCAAACTGCCGAGACAAGCGCCAATGATGCCGATTGCGACATCACCCGTCAGTCCGGGGCCGCCTTTGACTCTCGTTCCTGCGAGCCAACCGGCAATGGCGCCCACGACCAACCAAATCGGAATCGTTTCGTCCGGCAAGTTGACGCTCCTAGTGTGCTGGATCGTCGTGAACGCCGCCCATGGTGACGATGGAGACGGTTGGGGCCTGCTCAGCAAGGCCGGCTTCACGGTCACATCGCGCATCGACGCGACGCCTTGGATACTACGGTCCGGCGGCCCCAACGGTTCCCGAGCAGTCTCCGCATTCGGCGATCAAGAGGGCGCACCGGCTGGTCAACGTCGGTGTTGTTCAGCATAATTCTGGCCCGAACGACACGCGGCGACCGCCGCCCTCCAATTGGACCCGGCAGACTCCGTGACCGACGCGCATGTCCCCACTTCGGCCGTTCTTGAGGACCTGCTGCACCGGGCGCCCGCC
>QKCS01000093.1 GCA_003246795.1 Alphaproteobacteria bacterium | reverse complement strand
ACGACGATCGCGATGCTGATGATCGATCCGGCGTCGATCTGGGCGGTTGCACCGCTCACGCTACTACTCATTGCCGCCATCTACCTGGCGGCGCGCAACGGCCTGTCCCTCAAAGAGCGCGAACCGCACCACACGCCCCATCCCGAGGCGCCGGAACCGACGCGCGTCCCGATGGGGCACATTTGGCCGGGCACGTCAGTCACGACAATTGGTCGCGCGCGATCGTGTTGTTGATTACGGCGGGCGTGTTCGTCAGCGGCGGTGGCCATGGGCGGCGTGTTCGACATAGCGGGCGACCTTCTTACCGCGCGCGTGCGATGCGCGGCGGCGGCGCAGCTTCACAAGCTGGCGCAAGACGGGATGGTGCGCTTGTGGACGAGCGAGACGCGTGCCGAGCGCAAGCGCCGCTGCGACGAGCTCGACAAGTTGAAGACGCGCGGCGGCAGCATGCTGACGTCACTTGACGAAGGGAATTTGGCGGACAGCACGGTTTCGCCCGGTGCGCGGCTTTGGAACGACTTCATGAACCGCAAGGGCGGACCCGACACGATCTTCGCGCGGTCGGACGGGTTCTCGCAGATTTCGATGGGCTGGCTCGGCCGGGCGTCGTTGTTGTTGGTCGTCCTCACGATCCTCGCCATCGCGCTTTATCTATTCGGCCAGGCCTACACGATGGGACCGACGACCGCCGGGCGCTGGCTGATCGGATCGGGCGTGACGCTTGTGGGCATTTCGGTCGCCATCGGCGTCTACGCCTGGGTCAAGCCCGTGTTCGCCGTGCCGCACGAACCGCCTGCGGCATGGTGGCAGCGCCAATACGTTCAATGGATGCGCCCGGAGTTGTGGAGCGAGTAGGAACCGTCGACCTCGCCGGTGGACTGGCTCAACCGTGGCCTGGCGCAGCTGGCAACCGGCGACGAGGCGGAGATCGCGGCCGCAGAGACGACCTACGACGAAGCATTGACGGAGTAGGACGCCTGGACGCCGAAGCTGCTCGCAAGCGCCCTCACCGATCTCGAAATCCTGCGCACGTATTGCCCAAATCTGCATCGCAGCGGCGACGCGTGCGCGCGCATTTCGGCAGCGATCGATCGTTTGCGCGCGCGCATCGCTGCCGGAACGAAAGTTGACGGCCTGCCGAAGAACAGCAAGGCTACAATCAACGACTTCAAAGTGCCGATCACGCCCCATGCGTTGACGTGGCGGGCGCGACCCCAGGGATTCGACGAGAAGCGCGACCGCCTGACGATCGCCGTCTTCCGCGACGACACGCCCGAGGACGCGGACGACGGCACGGCGTGGCGGGTGCGCCGCGCCCTGCCGGACCTGTTCAGCGTCTGTCGTCCCGGCGGGTCAGGCAAGATGCCCGCGGTCGACGTCTTCGGCTTCGCGGAGCGAACGATGCGGACAGTCGACAGTCTTTCGTGTCTGGCCCCGGGCCGGTACGCCGTCGACGTCTTCCTCAACGGCGCGCTCGTCCAATCGGTACCGATGAAGCTCGACGGGCCGGCCATGCGGGTGTGCTGGTCCCGTGACCTCGACTTCACATGGTGCGTACCCGAGCGTTGGACGCCTTGGAGCGGGGATCCCACGAGACATCCGTGGATCGCGGATGTGCCTATGCGGGGTTTCTACGACCCGAGAACAGAACAGCCGACGCGGTTCGGGGGCGCGGTGACCACGTTCTATGCACCTGCCAACATGCCCGAAGAGAAGCGACAGGACTATTTCCTGCGCCGTACGCTGCAAATTCTGTTGCGCAAGGACTTGAAGGGAACCGACGGCAAGGTCGTCACGACCTGGACGCAAGCCGCCGAAAACACGCTGGCACGCCGCGCCAAGCTGCTGACGACCGGCACGGATCCGATTTGCAGCAGCAGGTCCTCCAATGCGCTGATCTACCGCTACATGACGAGCCGGACGACCAAGAACATCGTCCACATCGCGATCACGGGCCCGCACCTGAAGCCGAGCGAGGCCTGAACCGTGCCGCAATCTGCCGTCGACTACTTGGGCCCGAGCGATCGCGACGAGTAGCAACGCGGCCGGCGGCGTGCGATTGTCGGGCCATTGGGAGGACAATTGCATGAACTCTGCCGACAGTTTCAGCCGTTCCTATCCGATCGCCCGCGAGAAGTTCCTCGACGCCGTGAAGCCGGCCGGCGGCGCCTGCGAGCGGATCACGCATCCCGAACGGGGACCTGACGGCAAGGAAATCTCCACGGACGTCGCGTGGTTCGGGTCGCGCGACGCAGCCTGCGTTCTCGTGATGATTTCGGGAACGCACGGCGTCGAGGGCTATTGCGGCTCCGGCGCGCAAGTCGACTGGCTGCGACGGGGAGAACAAGCCAATTTGCCGGCTGGCGTCGGCGTGTTGATGATTCACGCGATCAACCCTTACGGCTTTGCCTGGGACCGGCGTGTCACGGAGGACAACGTCGACCTCAACCGTAACTGGATCGATTTCTCCAAACCATTGCCGAAGAACGCGTCCTACGCGGCCCTCGCGGACCTGTTG
>QKCS01000121.1 GCA_003246795.1 Alphaproteobacteria bacterium | reverse complement strand
GACGACGCCCGCAAGGCGCTCGCCGCCGTGCGCGCGACCGGCGGCCGCTACGGCGCGGGTCACATCGTCGACGTGTTGATGGGCGCGTTGACCGACAAGGTTACGCGTGCCCGCCACGATGCGCTCGACGTCTTCGCGACCGGCACGAACCGCAAGCGCGAGGAGTGGCAATCGCTGATCCGTCAACTCGTCGCCGGCGAATATCTGGATATGGGCATCGGCGGTTACGGCGGCCTCAACGTTGCGCGCAAGGGCCGTGCGCTGCTGGAAGGCGAAGGGCGTTTCGACTTTCGCCCGACCATGAAGCGCAAGAAGGAAGAACGCGCCGCGCGCGAAACCGCGTCCGTTTCGCCGGACGACGTCGACCCGTCGCTGCTCGTGGCCTTGAAACAGTTGCGGCTGCGCCTCGCGAAGGAACGACAGGCGCCCGCCTACGTGATTTTCTCCGACCGCAGCTTGATCGACATGGCCGAACGGAAGCCGCGCAATCGCAACGAATTCGCGGAGGTGCACGGCGTCGGCGCGGCGAAGCTCAAGGCCTTTGCAGAAATCTTCCTCGACGCCATTCGCGCGCACGAAGGTGCAGCTGACGCTGCGGAAACGACGATGACGCCTCAGGTAATGGACAGGGCGGACGACGCATGAATATTCAGGCATCGTCATCAAGCGCCGAGGCAGGATCCGCCATGCATCCGTTGGACGAAGCAACCGCACTTGAGCGTCAGGACGAGGAGCGTCTCGCCGGCCGCACTAGTGCGCACTACACGAATATGGGCGGCATGTTCGGCGGCTTCACGGCTGGCGTGCTCTTGCGTGCGGTGATGGAGGATCGGCGCCGGCAAGGCCCGCCGGTGGCGCTGACCGTGAACTACTGCGCCGCGCTTGGCGAAGGCGCCTTCGAGATCGAGTGCCGCGAGCGGCGTACCGGCAGGTCGACGCAGCACTGGTCGCTCGAACTTACGCAAGCGGGCCGCGTGTGCGCGACGGCGTCCGTCGTTTGCGGCGCGCGCCGGCCCGTGTGGTCGCACGTCACCGCGCACCCGCCGAAGATCGCGCCGCCCGATCAGGTGCCCATCTTCGACTTCGGCGGTCGCTTCGGCTGGCTGAACCGCTACGAGATGCGCTTCGTCAAAGGCGAGGTCGATTTCGCCGCGCGCGAAGCGAATACGAATCTGCGCGAACCCGTGACGCTTGTCTGGATGCGCGACAAGCCCGACCGTCCGCTCGACCATGTCGCGCTGGCCGCGCTGAGCGACGCCTTCATCATTCGCGCTTTCGTCGTGCGCAACGTCTTCGTTCCCGTCGGCTCTGTGTCTCTCACGACGTTCTTCCATGCCGACGAAGAGACGCTGCGCGCGCAGGGATCGAAGCCGCTCCTCGGCCACGCGACCGCGCATGTCTTCAACGGCGGCTTCTTCGACCAAGCCGCGGAACTTTGGAGCACGGACGGCCGCCTGCTTGCGACGTCGACGCAGATCGTATGGTATAAGGAGTGATGAGCGAAACGCCGCCCGACCGCCTCGCCGCCACGCCCGGCAGCCCGTACTACAACGAAGAACTGCTCGCCCGCGGCGTCGGCGTGCGCTTCAACGGCGTCGAGAAAACGAACGTTGAGGAATATTGCGTCAGCGAAGGCTGGGTGCGCCTCGCGGCCGGCAACGCGCGGGACCGCAAGGGCAACCCGATGACGATCAAGCTGAAGGGCGTCGTCGAACCCTACTTCAAAGAAGAGGCTTAGGCCGACGCCCGGTGCGAGCCGGGCTTGTACCGGTGCGTGCCTTTGTGATGCAGCCGGTCGGTCGAAAGGATGGTCCCCGGCTCGAAGGTCTGCCCGGACTTCAGCGTCTGATAGAGCGACCCGAAATCCTTGTAGGTTTCGTTGAACAATTGCTCGAAGGAGTCGATGACGAAATAGCTCTCCTGGAAATCGTCGATCCGGTACTTCGTGCGCATCACCCGCTCTAGGTCGAAGCCGATCCGGTTGGGCGACGGGTCCTCGACGGCATAGACGGATTCCGCGCTCGAGGACGCGATCCCCGACCCGTAGATCCGCAGCCCCTCGGGCTTGGCGATCAGGCCGAATTCGACGGTATACCAATAGAGCCGGGCCAGATTGGTGAGCTGCCCCAGCCCTTGGGCCCGCTGGCCGCCTTTGCCGTAGGCCTCCATGTAGTCGGCGAAGACGGACAGGGCGAGCATCGGTACGTGCCCGAACACGTCGTGGAAAACGTCCGGTTCCTCGATGTAGTCGAGCTGGTCGGCCTTGCGGATGAAGTAACCCGCGGGAAACCGCCGGTTGGCGAGGTGATCGAAGAAGATGTCGTCCGGCACAAGCGACGGGACCGCCACGACGCGCCAGCCCGTCAACTTCTGCAGATCGTCCGACAACCGCTCCATGTTAGGAATTTGTTCATCGCCGATTTTCAATTTCTTAAGACCGTCCAGGAACTCGCCGCAGGCCCGCCCCGGTAAGATCTTCTCCATCCGGCGGTAGAGGGTCCGCCAGGTCTCGTGCTCCGCCCGGGTGTAGCGGTCCC
>QKCS01000154.1 GCA_003246795.1 Alphaproteobacteria bacterium | reverse complement strand
CCCCGAAACGCACGTGGGGATCGAGATGCACACGAAGCACAACGCGAAGCCGGTGCGTCTCGTCCGCTGGGCGACCGGCGATATGAAGCCCGACTTCTATACCCCCATGGGATCGCCGCTGAAGCTGCTACGCCCGCGGATGGAAGACTTCCCGGCCGAGCGCGCGTTTCTGAAGCCCGACCCCGAACGCATCCGCTTCTGGCAGAGCCGCCTGGCCGAACTCGGGCCCGGGCCGTTTGTCGGCATTTGCTGGCGCTCGATGTTGCTCACGACGCAGCGTAAGAAGTTCTTCAGTGCGCTCGAACTGTGGGCGCCGGTCCTGGAAAAGACGAACGTGAAGTTTATCAACCTGCAATACGGCGACTGCAAGGAAGAGCTTCAAAATGTCCGCGACAAGCTCGGCGCCGTGATCCACCAGTTCGAGGATCTCGATCTCAAGATGAACCTCGACGACAACGCGGCCTTGTGCGCCGCGCTCGATCTCGTCGTGTCCGCGCCGACGGCCGCGGCCGCGCTCGCGGCTGGCACAGGCACCGAAACGTGGTTCTTGACCGCGGGCCGCGTTTGGCCGCAGCTCGGCACCGATCACTATCCGTGGTACCAAAAGACGCGTGTGCTGATGCCGGAGAAATTCGGCGACTGGCCGTCGTTGATGCCCCGCCTCGCCGCGGACATCGAGACATTAGCTGCGAGCTGAAACAGCGCTCACGTCGATGTGACCGGTTGACGTCGGGCAAAGCGGCGCTCGGGGGATGCACCGCCACGCGGTATGACTAAGCTGGACCGCTCCGACCCTGATATCGGTGCGGCCATGACGGATCGAATGAATCTCACACGCCGCGGCCTCCTATCCTCTTTGGCCGCGGGTGCAACCGCCGCCGCGGTCGCACGGCCCTCGCGCGCTGCACCGCGTACCATGCTCACGCGACCGATCTACGGCACGGCTGAAACACTCCCGCTCGTCGGGCTGGGCAGCTGGATCACGTTCAATGTCGGCAACGACGTCGCCGGCCGCAATTCCAGCGCCGCCGTAATGCGCGCCTTCTTCGCCGCAGGCGGCCGCATGATCGACTCTTCGCCGATGTACGGCTCGTCGCAAGACGTCATTGGCTACGGCACGAAGAAAGCGGGAAACGCCGCACGCCTGTTTGCGGCGACAAAGGTGTGGACCTCCGGCGACGGCGCCGCACAGATCGAAGAATCACGTCTTCTCTGGGGCGTTCCGAAATTCGACCTGCTTCTGGTCCATAACCTCTTGGCCTGGGAGAAACATCTGCCGCTGCTCTTCGCTATGAAAGCGCAAGGCAAGCTCGGCTATGTCGGCGTAACGACGTCGCACGGCCGCCGTCACGACCAACTCGAGCGCATCATGCGCACACAACCGATCGACTTCATCCAGGTGACCTACAACGTCGTGACGCGCGCCGTCGAAGACCGGATCCTGCCGCTTGCGCAGGAACGCAACATCGGCGTCATCGTCAATCGTCCGTTCGAAGGCGGCAACCTGACCGACGCGCTCGAAGGCAGACCGTTGCCACGATGGGCCGGCGAACTCGGCTGCAAAAGCTGGGCACAAATACTTCTCAAGTTCATCATCTCGCATCCCGCCATCTCCTGCCCGATCCCCGCGACAACGCGCGTGGACCACGTGCAAGAGAACATGGCGGCGGCGAGCTTGCCGTTGCCGGACAAGACAATGCGCATGCGCATCCTCGAAGCGGTGAGCGACCTTTGATGTCGGAGTGGTGGACCTACGCGCTCACCGACTTCCTTCTCTTTTCGCCCCGCACCTACTACCGCCTGTTCCAGCTCTACAACGAAAGCGTCTGGCCGCTCGCGCATGTGGCCGCATTCGCATCCGCCATCGCGATTTGCCTTCTCCTTTGGCGTGGCACCGAGCAGGCGACGCGCGCGATCTTGGGTCTTCTCGCCGCGATCTGGTTCTGGATTGCATGGGCCTTTCATCTGGAACGTTACGCCACGATCAACTGGGCCGCGGTCTATGTCGCGGCCGCATTCGCGCTCCAAGCCCTGTTGTTGCTGTGGTTTGCCTTCGCCACCCGTCCCCCGGTGCTCAAGATTGAACGGACGTCGCTCTCAAGATTCGTTCTTGCGCTTATGGTCTTTGCCATCGTCGCCCAGGCGCTGATCGGCGTCGCGCTTGGCCGCGGCTGGCGGCAAGCAGAGGTGTTCGGCTTGGCCCCGGACCCGACTGCGATCGCGACGCTCGGCCTTTTGTGTCTCGCAACCCGCATCCCCTGGATCCTGCTCCCGATTCCGCTTCTGTGGTGCGCGGCGACCGGCCTCACGCTCTGGGCGATGGAAGCGCCCGACGCGCTTGTCACGCCGATTGCCGGCGCGCTGGCGCTCGGCGTCGCTGCATGGAAAACTGTCCGGCGATGAAGCCGGCCGATGTCGAAGAATTCCTGCTTGTTCTCCCGCACACGACACTCAGCGTTCAGTGGGGCAACGATCGCGTCTTCAAGATCGCCGGAAAGATGTTTGCCGTCATCGGCGTGCGCGATGACAATACGCCCGG
>QKCS01000104.1 GCA_003246795.1 Alphaproteobacteria bacterium | reverse complement strand
TGGCTGCAGCGGCGGTTCGGTCTGAGCGGCCTTCTTGCCGAGGAGATCGCGGAACGGTTCGAACTGCTGCTCGTGAAGCAGTTGATGTTGCGTGAGCTGCTCGCCTTCGCCGACGCCAAGGTCGCCGAACTGATCGGGCAACACGCGGTGTTCACGGTGAAGGAGGCGCTCGAAGGGCGCTTGCAGGCAATCAGCGGCGCGATCGAAGCGCTGGACCTTCAGTACCCCGATTTCACCAAGGCGATGCGCGCGCGGTATCTCGAACGGCTATCGATCGGATTGGAGGAGGCGGAGTATCGCGGGCAGCTCGACCAGTCGCTGATCTCGAACGAAGTGTTCGAAAGCCTGGAGGAAGATCGCAGCCATCGCCGGCAGATCGCATCGGCGCGGCCGTCTCTGGATCTGGGCCTGAAGCTGACCGAGATGCTGGGCAAGGTGCCGATCTTCGCGTCGCTGAAGGAAGATCAGATCGCGCAGCTGGCGCGCATGCTGACGCCGGAACTTTTCACGCCGGGTGAGCGCGTGATCCGCGCGGGCGACAAGGGCGACAAGATGTATTTCATCGCCGCGGGCGCGGTCGACGTGTTGGTCGCGCCGGACCCGGTGCGGCTCAAGGCCGGCGACTTCTTCGGCGAGATGGCGCTCTTGAGCGACAAGCCGCGCAATGCCGATGTCGTCTCGGCGCAGTATTCGAACATGCTGGTGTTGAAGCGGCGTGATTTCGACGCGCTCTTGAAGGCGCATGCCGGCTTGCGCGAGACGATCGAAGACATCGCCCGCAAGCGCGAGGCCGAGAACACACGTCCGCTGATGACCTCGGCGAAGTAGGCGCTATTCGGCGGCGCCCGTCACGCGGCCGCCCCAATTCTCGAAGAGCTCGACGACGCATTCGCCGGTGGAACGATCGGCGATGTCGCGGCGGGCGTTCACCTCGAGATTGCCGAACGCGTCTTCGATGGCGACGCCGAGGCCGCCGGCCGCCTCGGCGCGCAACGCTATTTCCTTGGCGAGCGCGCGGCACGGATCGACCTGGCCGTAGAGCAGAAACAGGGGACCCAGCAACACCAACTGGATGGCGATGATCACTGAGGCGAGCATACGCATGGCGGCGTCTCCGTCGGCGGCCTGTCGGTGAACGAAGTCTTAACGGCCGCCCATGTCGCGGTCGGAGCCCGGGATGTCGCCACGGCCGCCCGGCGTGCAGGCGCCGTAACCAGTTTTCCAGCCCGCCCGATAGGCCTCGCTGTTCTCCCAGGACAGCTGGTCGCGCACGGCCTTCGTGACGGGCGTGCCGGGCGAGCGTGCCGTGCCGGTGGCGCAGCCGTCCGAGAAGCCGGCGTCATAGAGCGGATCGTTCTCATATTTGTTGGTGGCGCATGCGGCGAGGGCGGCCGCAAGAACCGACGCTACGGCAAATTGGACGATCGGGCGCATGGGAACTCCGCGAAAAGGTTGATGGCGCTTAACCGCCGGATGCCGCGCGCGTCAAGCAGCGCTTGCCGCGGCCGAACGCGAAATTAACGGTTTTCCGGTTAATTGGGCACTGGGAAAGAGTGCGGATGTCCGAGGACGACGTGAACACCGGCGAGTTGCTAGACATGAAGGCGCTGGCGGAAAACCGCCAGAGCTTTGCGCGCGGCGCGTTGTTCGATCGCGTTTCGCAGTTGTTGTTCGAGAGCGAAGGCGAACTCTCCGACGATGTGCGCGGTCTGATCGATCAGATCCTGACGGGCCTCATCCGTCATGTGGAAGGCGACGTTCGCAAGAAGGTGTCGTTGCGTCTGTCGTCGCTGAAGAGCGCGCCGCACGCTTTGACGAAGCTGCTCGCCAACGACGAGATCGAGATCGCCAAGCCCGTGCTGCATCATTCGCCCGTGCTCGACGATTTGGATCTGATCGAAGTGATCGAGACGAAAACCGTCGATCACCGCGAGGCGATCGCCAAGCGGCCGAACGTGTCGGCGGACGTGTGCGCGGCGCTCTCAGCGGCGAAGGAACCGAAGGTCGTCCACGCGATGCTGGCGAACATGGGCGCGGCAATCCCGCGCGCTGTGTTCGGCGATCTGGTCGCGTTGTCGGAAGCAGTGGAAAGCGTGCAAAAGCCTTTGGTTGCGCGCAAGGACATGCCGAAGGATCTGGCGCACCGGATGTTCTGGTTCGTGTCGGCCGCGATGCGGCGCACGATCCTGGAGCGCTTCGCCGTCGATCCGAAGGAACTCGACGCCGTGCTTGCCGACGTGCTCGCCGAGCACGACGAGGAGCAGGCGAAGAAGCCGCGCCGCGGCAAGACGGGCCATTGGACGATGGGCGAAGTCAATGCGCTCATCGCCAAGGCGAAGGCCGGCGACATCTCGAGCTTCATTATGACGCTCGCCGAACTCGTCGGCGTCGAGATGCCGGTCGCGGCGAAGATCGTGGCCGATACCGGCGGCGAGCCGCTCGCGATCGCATGTAAGGCCTTGGGCGCCGATCGCTCTCAATTCACGACCTTGTTCCTGCAACTCGACTACAAGCGTTTCGGCAAGGCGCGGCCGGTGTCGCATCTCGAGCACGCGTCGAAAATCTACGATCTGATGCCTCAGGAAAAGGCGATGGCGCAGGTCGCGGTTTGGAACGCGCAGGGGTTCAAGGCGGCTGCGTAGGGTTTTCGCGCTTTTCCGGCCGAATTGCCGACAATTTGAATCAAATACGCCGCAATTGCTCGGACCTCGCTTAAAGGCCGGGCAATGCGCGCGCGGTATTGTGCGCGCGGGATTGGTCCACGAAAGGGCAAAACGCCGGCGACGGCGTGACGCAAAGCCTCCGGTCTCTGCGAGATAGCGGGGCCGCCGAAAGGAGAGTTCGAATTATGTCGCAGATGCGCACGATCGTCTTCGCCTCGCAAAAGGGCGGGTCGGGCAAAACGACGCTTGCGGGGCATATCGGCGTGATGGCCGAACTTGCAGGCGCGGGGCCGGTGGCGTTGATCGACACCGACCCGCAAGGGTCGCTCGCCAAATGGTGGAACTGCCGCGAGTCGCCGACGCCGGCGTTCATCCATTCCGTCTTCACGAACCTGGTGCACGACCTGGACGAGGCGCGCGCGGCTGGCTTCAAGCTTGTCGTGATCGACACGCCCCCGGCCGTGACGAAGGCGATTTCGGAAGTGGTCAGCTTCGCGGATCTCGTGGTCCTGCCGACGCGGCCCTCGCCGCACGACCTTCGCGCAGTCGGTCCCACGATCGACATCTGCGAGGCGCGTAAGAAGCCGATGATCTTTGCGCTGAACGCGGCCACGCCGCGCGCGCGGATCACGATGGAAGCTGCCGTCGCGCTGTCGCAGCACGGCACCGTCGCGCCGGTCACGATCTACAATCGTACGGACTTCGCGGCGTCGATGATCGACGGGCGCACAGTCATGGAGATTGAGCCCGACGGAAAGTCGGCCGAGGAAGTGCGCGAGCTTTGGGAGTATCTGCACCAGCGCCTCATGAAGCTCGACATGTCCGTCAGCGAGACGGGCGAAGTGGTTCAGGCGGCGCCGTTGTTCCGCAACCAGAACCCGCTGGGCCGTCAATCGCCGGTCTTCGGTCGTCGCGCCATCTAAAGCCTTTCCCCACGCGAGGCATACAAGAACATGTCGAAATTCGCATCGCTGACCGCGGGCCTTCTCGCCCGCAAGGGCGAGGCCGAGCCGACCTCGACGCCGTTCGCCGAACAACTCCTCACGCGCGTTGGAGCCCCCGCCGCCGACATCCGCGCGCTCACCCCAATGCAGCCGCAACAAGTGCACCTGCATTCCGAAGGCGGCGTCGAGAAACAACAAGGCTTCAAGCCTGTCGTCGCGCCGCACGCGCCGTCGGACGGCGTGCCGTCGATCTTCGGCGCCTTCGCGAAGCGCAGTGCGATGGAAGCCGTGCGCCAAGAGAGCGACGCGTTCAAGCCGACGCTCGTGCCGGCGGTCGTCGAGGAAAGCACGGACGGCTGCGCGTCGTGCACGGGCCCATCGGCGGAAGAGCTCGCCAAGACGTATCACGTGAACTTGCGCCTGAAGCGCCTGCGGTTCGTGAAGCTGAAACTTTCGTCCGCGCTGTTGCGCCGGCCGGTGCAGGAGATCGTCTCGGAGGCGCTGGACGATTGGTTCGAAAAGCTGCCGCCCGACGTTCTCGGCGATTGCGCGTGCATGCGCGCGCGGGACTAGCCATCATCAGTTTGGGGTGATCCAAATGCGATTTCATTTGCTCAACGCGCTTGTCGCGGCATGCCTCTGCGTGTTCGTCGCGGCGTGCGCGACCTCCGGCGACGAGGCGGCGGAACGCGCCGAGGTCCAGAAGATGCGGGCGGAGACGCTCGCGAAGCTCTACGCCGCTCAGCCGAACAGCCGCGCGCGGATCCGTCAGGCGGCAGGCTATGGCGTGTTCAGCAATGTCGGCGTCAACGTCATTCTGCTTTCGGCCGGCGGCGGGTCGGGGATCGTCCGCGACAACGCCACTGGCAAAGACATCTATATGAACATGGCGAGCGGCGGGCTCGGTCTTGGACTCGGCGTCAAGGACTTCCGCGGCGTCTTCGTGTTCACCGACCGCAAGGCGCTGACCTGGTTCGTCGAGGAAGGTCTCGATCTTTCCGGCCAGGCCGACGCCGCCGCGAAGGCGGGCGACAAAGGCGGCGCCTGGGCCGGCGCCGTCGACGTGGCGCCCGGCATCAAACTCTATCAGATGACCGAACACGGTCTGGCGCTGCAGGCCACGATCCAAGGCACGAAGTACTGGAAGGACAGCGAGCTGAACTGACGCTAGGTCCGCACTAAGTCGCGGTAGGCGCGCCAGCTGGCGAGGCCAAGCCAGGGGAAGATCACGATCAGTCCGAGGAGCGCCGTCGCAGCGGCGACGAGCAGAAGGGCGACGATCAGCAGCGCCCATAGCAGCATCGCGCCCGGGTTCTTGGCGACGGCCTGAAAGCTCGTCACTGTCGCCGACCAGACGTTCGTCTCGCCGTCGAGCAGCATCGGTGCGGACACGACGACCAGACAATAGGTGAAGAACGCGATGGCGCCGCCGATGATCGTGCCGGTCGCCAGCATCGTCCAGCCCTCGGCGGTGAAGAGCGCGAAGGTCACGAACTCTTCGACCGACCTGTGGAACGCGTAGGTCGACAGCCCGTAGACGATCTGCGCGATGCGACCCCACAAGAGATAGATCATCAAGAGCGCGAGCCCGAGATAGACGACGTCTTGGCGAACGGCCTGGCGCACGAAGATCATGCGCGCGAGCGTCGGCGTTTCGCCGCGCTCGATCTCGCGGCCCGCTTCGTAGAGGCCCATGGCGAGCATCGGCGCGATGAAGACGAAGCCGCAACTCAACGCGAGCACCCAAAACGAAGCGTTGGACGCAATGAACATGGCCGTGCCCGCAATCGAAACGACGGTGAGCGCAAGGCCGTACGCAAGCGAGGGCCATAGCGCCTTCTGCATGTCGCTCCAACCGCTGGCGAGCCAGCGGAACGGCGCCGTGATGTCGACTTCGTTGACGACGGGTGCGCGCAGGGTCGATTCCATCGCAGGCCTCCGGACGCGAGCGTAGGTTTGCGGACGGTTCAGTTCAACACGACGCGATGCGCTTTCGTGTGTGCGGATGCGAAAGACCATTGGTCAGCACCCGAGCGGCAGGTTAGGGTTTGGTGGGAAGCGTGCGCGCAAATGCGAGAGGCATCATGGCAGAGTTCTTCGACGCCCTAACGGACGACCATCGCGCCTTCATCGCGAAGCAACGGGTGTTCTTCGTCGCCACCGCCGCGCCCGGCGCTCGTATCAACCTCAGCCCCAAGGGGATGGATTGCTTTCGCGTTCTGAACGGCGGGCGCGTCGGCTACCTCGATGTCGGCGGATCGGGAAACGAGACGCAGGCGCATCTGACCGCCGACGGTCGCGCCACGCTCATGTTCTGCGCTTTCGACCAGCCGGCTCTCATCTTGCGCATCTACGGCCGGGGGCGCACCGTTCTTCCGCAGGACGAACGATGGGAGGAACTCGCGGCGCATTTCACGATACTGCCTGGCACGCGGCAGATCTTCGAGTTCGACGTCGACAGCGTTCAGACCAGTTGCGGGTGGGGCGTGCCGCTCATGAGCTTCGAGCGGGAGCGGGCGACGCTGCGCAAGTATCACAGCAACATCAGCGAGGCGGAGCGGCTCGCGAAAATCGCTGACCGCACCAAGAGCATCGACGGCCTGCCGGTGCGCCTGCAGACGCGCGTTCCGCGCTGACGGCGTTGTGCGCGCCGAGAACGGTTCGCCGGTGTCCATTCAGGCTTCCAAGTCGGTCCGCTACACGAGAACTGTCATCGGCCCCAAGCGCAGCTTGTCGGTGAGGTGGGTCGTGGGCGTCACCGCAAAGCCCAGGTTCGCGAGGGCGGCGCGCATCTCGGGCACGGGCGTGCGGACGAGCGTCGCGCCGGCGCGTTCCAGTGATGCGAAGGGTTCAGCAGCTCGCATGCGGGCGAGCCAAGCCTTCGTCTTCGGCCAGTGGTCGTTGATCTCGACGCGCGACCAGCTCAAATTCGCGAAGAAGGCCCAGATCGAGATGTCGGCGATCGAGAGCGCACCGAAGAGGTGGCCTTCGGCCGGCATGCGCGCCTCCAGATAGGTCAGGATGTCGGCGACGTCGGTCGTGACGACCTTCGCGATCGCTTCCTTGTCGCGCGGGCGGCCGAACACCGCGGGCGCGATGACGGCGGCGTTGAACACGCGCCAGATGATGACGTCGCCCATGCGGCTGTCGGCGTATTCCTCGAGCCAGCGCGCGTCGGCGCGTTCGGTGACGTCGGCAGGATAGACGGACGGTTCGGGCCAGCGGTCTTCCAGGTATTGGCAGATGACGCTCGAGTCCGTCAGCGTCACTTGATCGTCGCGATAGACGGGAATGCGGCGGAGCGGCGAGATCTCGCCGAACGCGTCGTCGCCGAAGAACGGGACGATCGGATCGATTTCGACCGGCACGTCCTTCAGCGCGCACACGGCCAGCACCTTGCGGACGTAGGGCGATATCGGCGCGCCGATGATCGTGGCTTTGGGACGGGGCATTTCTGGGCCTCTCGATGGTGGCGCGAACTTAAACCATTGCGGGCGGCGGCGGACAGGCACTAGCGTGCGGGGATTGCCAAAAAAGAAGGACGCTCAAGGGATGACCGCCATCAATGAAGTTGCCGATTTCACCGTCGAGGGGGAGATCGGTGTTTTGACGTTGAACTCGCCGCCGGTGAACGCGCTTTCGGCCGGCGTGCGCGACGGTCTTGCGGGCGGTGTGAAGGCCGCGACGGAGAACAAGGCGGTGAAGGCGCTCGTCATCGTCTGCGAGGGCAAGACCTTCATTGCGGGCGCGGACATCTCGGAATTCGGCAAACCGCCCAAAGGTGCAAGCCTGTTCGACGTGCAGAACGCGATCGAGGGCGCATCGATCCCGGTCGTGGCGGCGATCCACGGTACGGCGCTGGGCGGCGGGTTGGAGGTCGCGCTCTGCTGCCACTACCGCGTCGCGGTGCCGTCGGCGAAGTGCGGGTTGCCGGAGGTGAAGCTGGGGCTGCTGCCCGGCGCGGGCGGGACGCAGCGTTTGCCGCGCATCGTCGGCGTCGAGAAGGCGCTGACCATGGTGACGTCGGGCGAGCATGTCGGCGCGAAACAATGCGCGGAGATGGGGCTTGTGGACGCGCTGGTCGACGAGGGCAAGCTGCGCGAGGGCGCGATCGCGTTCGCGAAGAAGATTGTGGCCGAGAAGCGGCCGCTGAAGCGCGTGCGCGATCTGAACGACAAGGTGGAGGCCGCGCGCGGCAAGCCGGAAATCTTCGCGGCGTTCCGCAAAGCGAACGCCAGGAAGTTCCGCGGATTCGACGCGCCGGAGGCGAACATCAAATGTATTGAGGCCTCTGTGAACGAACCGTTCGAAGACGGCCTCAAGACCGAACGCAAGCTCTTCATGGGGCTGATGACCGGCACGCAGTCGGCGGCGCAGCGCTATGTGTTCTTCGCCGAACGCGCGGTGTGGAAGGTGCCGGACGTGCCGGACGACACCAAGACGATCCCGGTCGCGAAGGTCGGGATCGTCGGCGCCGGCACCATGGGCGGCGGCATCGCGATGAACTTCCTCAACGCCGGCATTCCGGTGACGATCGTCGAGACGAAGCAAGAGGCGCTGGAGCGCGGGCTTTCCGTCATCCGCCGGAACTACGAGAACACGGCCAAGCGCGGACGCTTGACCATGGCCGACGTCGACAAGCGCATGGGGATGCTGAAGGGCACGCTCGCGCTCGAAGAACTCGCCGACAGCGATCTCGTGATCGAAGCCGTGTTCGAGAACATGGACATCAAGAAGGACGTGTTCGGCAAGCTCGACAAGATCGTCAAGCAAGGCGCGATCCTGGCGACGAACACGTCGGCGTTGAACGTGAACGAGATCGCGGCGTCGACGAAGCGGCCGGAGAGCGTGATCGGTTGGCACTTCTTCTCGCCCGCGAACGTCATGCGGCTGCTCGAGGTCGTGCGCGGCGAGAAGTCGTCGAAGCCCGTGATCGCGACCTCGATGCAAATGGCGCGCAAGATCGGCAAGATCGCGGCGCTCGTCGGCGTGTGCCCCGGCTTCGTCGGCAACCGCATCCTGGCGCAACGCCAGCGCGAGGCCCAGAAGCTGATCCTCGAAGGCGCGATGCCGTGGGACGTCGACCGCGTTCTCTACGATTTCGGCTTCCCGATGGGGCCGTTCGCGATGTCGGATCTCGCGGGGCTCGACATCGGCTGGTCGAAGGAAAAGTCGTCGAGTTCGACGATGCGCGAAATCCTCTGCGAGATGGACCGGCGCGGTCAGAAGAACGGCAAGGGCTTCTACGACTACGACGAGGCGCGCAACGCGACGCCGTCGCCCGTGGTCGAGAAGGCGATCTTGGAGTTTGCGGGCAAGAAAGGGATCAACCGGCGGACGATTTCGGACGACGAGATCCTGGAACGTTGCATCTATCCGATGATCAACGAGGGCGCGAAGATCCTTGACGAGGGCATGGCGATCCGCGCCTCCGACATCGACATCGTGTGGATCAACGGCTACGGCTGGCCGGTCTATCGCGGCGGCCCGATGTTCTACGGCGACACGATCGGGCTTGATAAGGTGCTCGCCAAGATGAAGGCGTTCGAGGGTTCGATGGGCGCGGAGTTTAAGCCCGCCGCGCTGCTCGAGAAGATGGTGGCCGAAGGCAAGCGGTTCCAAGACCTCAAATGACGCTCATTGCGCGTGGCTAGGCGGCGAAGGCCGCCGCCACGCGCGTAAGGTTTGCGCCCTTCTTGGACCGCCTTAGTTTCAGCGGGCCGAGTTCCGTGGCGGAGCGCACGTGCGTGCCGCCGCAGGGGATCACGATGCGGTCGCCGTCGTACGTCCAGTAGTACACCTCGTCGGACGCGGGTTCGGCCTCCATGCCGATCGGAAGGCCGGTCGCGATGAGGTCGTTGGCCGCCGTTTCGACGGCGGGCACGCTCGCGCCCGGCAGATCGGCCGCGAAGTCGATGCGCGATCCGGCGGGATGGATGTGGCACCCCTTCACCGGGAGGTCGTCGTCGCTCTTGTCCAGCGTCTGCTGAACGGCATGCAGCACGAAGTGCGCGGCGGAGTGGTTGCGCATGTTGGCGTAGCGGCGCGGCCAATCGATCGCGA
>QKCS01000326.1 GCA_003246795.1 Alphaproteobacteria bacterium | reverse complement strand
GTCTCGCCCACCACGTAGTCTCCCGCGCGCGAGGCGAGGTAGATCGCCGCGCCTGCCATATCCTCGTCGCGCCCGATGCGGCGGAGCGGCGTGCGCGCTGCCACGGCGTCCGGATGATCGCGCGCGGCGCGGTTCATGTCCGAGGCGAAAGGTCCGGGCGCGATAGCGCTCACGACGATCTTGTCTTGCACCAGGCGTGCCGCGACGCGCCGCGTCAGATAGATCAATGCCGCCTTGGAGGCGTGGTACGAGTAGGTCTCGAGCGGGTTGAGCTTGATGCCGTCGATCGAGGCGATGTTGATCACCTTGGCCGGACGCGCGTCGCTCGCCGCCGCCTTGAGCATCGGGTGCAGCATCTGCGTCAGGAAGAACGGGGACTTGAGGTTGATGTTCATCACCTTGTCCCAGCCCTGTTCGGGGAATTCGTCGAAGTCCGCGCCCCAGGCCGCGCCGGCGTTGTTGACCAGTACGTGCAATGCGCGCTCACGCTTGCCGAGCGCAGCGACGAATGTGCGGCAGCCGTCGAGCGTCGACAGATCGTGCGGCATCGAGACGCAGCTGCCGAGCGCGGACAGCTCCTTGGCTGCGGCGTCGCAGGCTTCGGTCTTTCGCGCGGTGATGTAGACCTTGGCGCCGTACTCGAGAAAGCCGCGCGCGATCATCTTGCCGATGCCGCGCGAGCCGCCGGTGATTACGGCGACGCGACCTTCGAGCGAAAACAGATCTTTCATCGTCATCGATTCACCTCTCGATCAGCGGGGAAGGACTCGCCGATGGTGCGGGTTTCATGGCACGGCCTCGGTAAAAGGCTTCATCCGCGTCGCTTGTTCCAGATCTCGCCCATCAGCGCGAACAGCTCCGCGGGATTGGGCGGCGTCGTGTCGCCCGCGAACTCGCGGTAGAGCGTCGCGACGTTGACGGCGATGCGCTCGGCGTCGCCCCAGGAGTCGAAGTCGCCGAGCGCGATGTCGTGCGTCGCATCGCGCGCCGAAAGGCCGGCATCGTAGCGCTTGCGCGCTTCGTCGCGGATATAGATCAGGTAGCTCCGCACCGCCTCCACGCCGCGCTTGTCCGTCACGGGTCCGTGGCCCGGCACGATCGTCTCGCAGCCGAGCGCCAGGATCTTGTCGCAGGCGGCGATCCAGTTCCCGACCGGTCCCGCCCACATGATCGGCGTACCTTCAATGAACAGGATGTCGCCGGTGAACACGGTCCGGTCGGCCGGCACGTGCACGAGGATGTCGCCGCCGGTGTGCGCCGGTCCCACCTCGATCATTTCGACAGCCTTGTCTCCGACCTTCCGCGTCATGCGCCCGCTGAAGGTCGTTGACGGCAGCCTCGGCGTGATGCCGTTGAACTCGAAGGCGCCGAAGCAATGCATCAGATATTCGCCCGTCAACCCCATGTCGGGCGCGGCCTTCATGAACTGGGCGAGCAGGGCGGGCGGCTCGTGCTTCATTGCCTCGCGTGCGTGCGCGGAGGCGACGATCTCGGCCCCCTCGACCAGCTCGTTACCGAAGCAATGGTCGCCGTTGTGATGCGTGTTGACGAGTGTGGCGATCCGCGCCGCGGCCTTCGGCGCTGCGTCGCGCATTGCGGCGAGCATCTCGCGCGTGAGCTTCAGGTCGAACAGCGTGTCTACGAGCAGCGACTGGTCGCCGTCCGTAATCAACCCGGCGTTCGACCAGCCCCACGATCCGTCCGGCTGCATCCATGCGAACGTGCCACGGCCCAGATCGACCAAGCCGCGCTTGTAGGCATACCCAGTCTTCGCGAGTGACATGCGGATTCCTTCCCCTGCGCGGCGCGCTTTGAATTCAGGCCAACCACCAAGGGGGCCGGACACAATGATGGCGGTGCGCCATCGGGGGCTCCCGATGGCGCCGCGTACCGAGCCGCGGGCTTCGCGCTGCGGATCAACCTAGCCGTGCGGCGTGACCTTCGCTGGGTCAATCACGGCTTGATGTTCTGGTTCAAGTGAAAGACGTTGTCCGGGTCGTACTGCCTCTTAATCTTCGCCAACCTCGCATAGTTCGCGCCAAAAGCGGCCTGCACACGATCTGTTTCGTCCGCTGTCATGAAGTTGATGTATGCGCCGCCCGACGCGTACGGCGCAGAGGCATCGAAGAATTCGCGTGCCCACCCGATACCCGCTTTGTCGTCGGCCGCGTCGTCCCACCGTCCGTGCACATTCATCACGAAATTCGCATCTCGGTGTCCGTACGCCATCGCGTCCGCCGCCACGCGATTGGCCGCGCCCGCAATATGGGCGACGAATATTTCGCACTGCGGTGAGGGGAGCTTGCCTGCGTATTGGACAATCGCATCGATCGCTTCGTCGCCGAGCGCTTTCAGGTTGTGAGACTTCCAGTAATTCCTTGCGCCAGGTGTGAGCAGCGGGTCAAATGCCTGCTGCCAGCCTGCATACGGTACGGCGCCGACATGTTCGCCAACAGCGTCGCCAAAACTGCGCAGCGGCTCGATCAGTTTCTGTCCTTGGGCGCCATCACCAGCATAGAGCATCGCGAGCACAGTGACGTCTTTGCCGT
>QKCS01000332.1 GCA_003246795.1 Alphaproteobacteria bacterium | reverse complement strand
GCCTGTGAATGCCAGCGTGCCGGCTTCTTCCGGGATCGCGAGAACCATGTTGACGCCGGCGATCAGTTCCTTCGCCGGAAGCCCGAGATCGCGGCGCGCCAGGCGCGCTACGCGACGCACCACGCGATCGCGCGCCGAGGTGGTCTCGCGATCGTAACGTCCGGCCATAAAGAGATCGCTGAACAGAATGTGGAGCAGCGGCCCCCAGCGCACGACGTGCTCGAAGTAGATCATGACGCAATCGACCGCGACGTCTTTGAGCGTGCGACCGTGCGAAGCGTCGTCGAGTCCCTTGGCGTTCAGCGCCCGAAGTTCGCGCGCAAGAAGTGTGTTGAAGAGGTCGTATTGCGTCGGGAAGTAGGCGTAGATCAGCGCCTTGCTGACATGCGCCTCACGCGCCAAGCCCTCGATCGGAAGCGGCAAGAAGCCTTGCTCCACGACCAGTTTGGCGGCGACGTCCAGCAGCTGGTCGCGGCGCAACTCGGAGGCGAGCCGCCGCTTCGGCAAGGTCGGCGATCGATATGAAATGTTGTCGCCCACTTGTGTTGTCTGCCCCGCTTCGACCGGACCTGAATCGCGGAGGATCCGGCCTCTTTCAAGCCATGATGACCCAACCGTATCCATTTTCCGAAGCTGCACGCAGTTTACGCCAATTCGGTTAATGGTGTGAGCCCGCAACGGTGTCGCTACGAAAGCGAACTCGATTCGGCAATTCGGTTGACGGCCTCACCAACTAAAAATAGCATATGACATTCGCACCAATATGAGTGCGAGCAATAACGGTTGGCCGCGATCAGGGTCGATCGGGGGGAAATTGTGGTTTCAGGGGGGATAAATGTCGGTGGGGAAGAGCGTGTGGCTGGGCGCGAGTTCGCTCCTGGCCCTGGCGGTGGCGGCTGCGCTTAGCAGCGCGCAGGCGCAGGACGAAAGCACAACAGAAACGAGTTCGCAGCCGGTCGAAAAGGTGGTGGTCACCGGCTCGCACATCAAACGAAACCGCGAGAGTTCTTCTCTTCCGGTCGACGTCGTCACGTCGCAAGATCTCGAGAAAGAGGGCGCGCCCACGATCGTCGAGGTCGCGAAGGCACTGCCCGTTTCGAACGGCGTGATCGGCGACACGAACCAGTTCGACGCGCGCGCGCAAGGGTCGGAAGGCACGGCGTCGGTGAATCTGCGCGGCCTTGGGCCCCAACGTACGTTGATCCTTCTGAACGGGCGGCGTCTGGCGCTCAATCCATTCGGTCTGGCGGGACAAGGCATTGTCGACGTCAACGTCATTCCCGTCGCCGCGCTCGACCGCATCGAAGTGCTGAAGGACGGCGCTGCCGTGACCTACGGCTCCGATGCGATCGGCGGCGTGGTCAACTTCATCACAAAGCGCAACTATGATGGGATTGGGGTTGCGGGCGATTGGCGTTTCATCAACGGCGCGGACGGCGACTATTCTGCACGTGGCGTCTATGGCTGGAACACCGATGGGCTCGATGCCCTGCTGTCGGTCGCGTACCATCACCGCAGCGAGCTGCCGACGCTCGAACGGAGCTTTACGCAGAGCACGTTCGCGCAGAATCCCGAGGGTGGTTACACCGGCGCCGGGAGCCCGGGCACGTTCCTGTCGTCTTTCGGCACCGTGTTCGTCGATCCGCAATGCCAGGTGCTGGGCGGAACGCTTGACGGGATTGCCTGCCGCCAGCAGTACACTCAATTCGACAATCTGCAGGAGGAAGAGAACAAGCTTCAAGTATTCGGTTCGGTCGGGATCGACCTTTCGAACACCGACAGGTTCTTCCTCGACGCGCTTTATGCGACGACCGACGTGCCGGAGTGGAAGACGACGCCGGCCTATGCGCTGTTGGCGGCGCCTTCCGTCGAGGCGCAACAGGGCGGGCTGCCGGGATTCTTGCAGAACCGCTACTACGTTCCACCCACGAATCCGGGTTTAATCGACTTCGTCGCGCAGAACCCTGGGTTTGGCCCCTCGCTGGCCAACGGCGCTGCTTATCTGGCGCCTCTGGCCCGTCCGCTGCTCCTTGGTGGCAATCCGCTCTTCGGCGACAGCGCTTCGGTGGGCGAGCGCGGCTACGAGGCAATTCGCGTGTCGGGTGGCCTCGAAGGCGATCTCGGCAGTTCGGGCCTGTCCTACCAATTGGCGATGACCTACAGCCGCCAATCGGCGGATCGTGACGGCTACGATTCAATGACCAACCGCTTCGCCCTCGCCTTGCGCGGCTTCGGCGGACCGGATTGCGACAAGGAACCGCTGACGCCAGGCATCCAAGGGCCCGGCGGCGGCCCGGCGGTCGCCGGCGCGGACGGATGTATGTGGTTCAACCCGTTCAGCAACGCGATCGAACGCAACGTGATCACGGGTCAGACCAACCCGCAATTCAATCCGGCCGTCGCGAACGATCCGGACGTGATCGGTTGGTTCTTCCAAAAACTGAGCACGGACCAACTTGCTCAGTTGTTCGTCGCGGACGCATTGGTGACCGGCGATACGGGTTGGCATCTGTGGGCAGACGACTCGATCGAATACGCGTTCGGCGGCCAGTACCGCAAAGACTACTTCGAGACCAGCTACAACGATCTCTCCAACGCCGACGTCACGCCGTGCGTGTCGTCGCCAGACTTCTTCAACGACACCTGCTCGGGCGCACAGCGCAATGGCCCGTTCGTGTTCCTGGGCGTCGCCTCGCCGGTCGACCTCAACGGCGACGTCTATGCTCTGTTCACCGAGTGGAACGTGCCGATCGCGAACAGTCTCGAGATGCAGATTGCCGCGCGGTTCGAAGACTACGGCGGCGAGGTCGGATCGACGTTCGATCCGAAGATCTCCGCCCGTTGGCAGGCGACCGACTGGTTGGCGCTGCGCGGCTCGGCGGGGTCCACGTTCCGCGGCCCGCCGCTGGTTCAACTCTCGGCGCGCAACATCACGTCGCTGCAGTTCATCGGCGGAACGTTCCGGGCCGTCGACATTACCGGCAATCCGGGCCTGCAGCCTGAATCGGCCGACACGTTCAGCGTCGGCGCGATCTTCAGCTTCCCCTGGTTCAACGGTTCGTTCGACTATTGGGGTTTCGATTTCGAGAACCCGATCGTCGCCGAACCAGTCAGCGGGCTGGTCAACGCCTTGTTCCCGTCCGGCGCACCGAACAATTGCGGCAACCCGGCCTATGCGGGGATCGAAGCCCGGTACACATTCACGGGCGGCGTCTGCTCTCTTGCCAACATCTCGCGGCTGCAGACGTTCTACGTGAACGGGTCCCCGGTGACGACGAAGGGGTTCGACTTCCTGGGCGAGTTCAAACTCGGCCAAGCCGGGGGCGGTGACCTGTCGCTCGGCGGCTCGGTCACGTACGTGCAGGAGTACCACGTCGATCCGCAGTCGATCGAAGGTATCCCGGCGGCGCCGGGCTTCGAGGCCGCCGGCTTCCTCAACTATCAGACCACGGCCTACCCGATTCCGAAGTGGAAGGGGTCAGCCTATGTCGAGTTCGAAACGTCGATGCACGACGTGCGGTTGACGCTCAACTACGTGGACTCGTACATTGATCAACGGGGAATTTTCTCGACCAACCCCCGTGGCCGCGTCATCAACGAGTTCGTCACGCTCGACGCGACGTACAGGTTCCTGCTGACGGAAGACCTGACGTTCCTCGCTGCGGTCGACAACGTGTTCGACGAAGACCCGCCGTTCGCGCGCCTCGACCTCAGCTACGATCCACTGACGGCGAGCGCGCTTGGCCGGACGGTGAAGTTCGGCATCCGGAAAGAGTTCTAGTCCTATCCACCGGCTCTTTGCGGAACGACGAGGGCGGCGACGAGCCGCCCTCTCGGTTCTTGGGGACCGCCCGTTGACTACGACGCCCGATCAGGCACAATTGACGTTCACACCAATATAATGAAGTTGGAGGAGACGCCTGATGAGCTACGCTGGAAACCGTCAGTGCTATGACGCGGACAGCCACATTATGGAGACGCTCGATTGGGTCAGCCGCTTCGCCGATCCGGGCATTCGCGACCGGCTGCCGCCGCTGCAATTGGGCAAGGCCGGGCGCGCGACGGAGGACTTCATCAATGCACAGGTCGCGCGCGTGAAGGACGCGGTGCGCACGGCCGAGATCGACCATGACGTCGTTTCGGGGCCGAAAGGTTGGCAGGCGTTCGGCGCCTTCGACGGCGGGGAACGCCGGCGCGCCCTCGACGACCTCGGCTTCGCCAAGCAGCTCGTGTTCTCGACGTTTTCCGCCACGCAGTATCTGTCGTCGGACGATATGGAGCTGCTCTACGGCGGCGTGCGCGCGCACAACCGCGCGATGACCGAGTTCTGCCAAGCCGACCCGCGCTTGGTCGCCGTCGGACAAGTTTCGCTGGTCGATCCCGAGCGCGCACGCATCGAGATCGAGGAAGGCATCAAGATGGGCTGCGGCGCGTTCTGGATTCCGGCGTCGCCCGCGGGAGAGCGCTCGCTCGGCCATGGCGACCTCGACCCGATCTGGCGCTTGCTGGCGGAACGCGGCGTGCCCTTCGCCTTCCATGTGGGACCGGCGACGAAAGTGTTCCCGAAGGCATACTTCAACAACGGCAAGCCGGTGCCGAAGGACCGGCTGGGCGGCGGCGAGAACTTGCGCGTGAAGGACTTCATGACGCTGTCGTTCCCGCCGCAGATGGCGCTGGCGTCGATGGTGTTCGACGGCGTGTTCGAACGCTTTCCCGCCTTGCGCGGCGGCGTGATCGAACTTGGCGCCGGTTGGGTTGCCGAGTTCCTGCGCCAGCTCGATCTTGGGTTCCGCAGCTTCCGAAAATCGGATCCACAGCTCCAGGCGCTGACGCTGAAGCCATCGGAATACATCCGCCGCCAGGTAAAATTCACGCCGTTCCACGGCGAAGATGTCGGCCGCATGATCCGCGAGACCGGCGTGGAGCTTTATCTGTTCTCCAGCGACTATCCGCATCCGGAGGGCACGCGCGATCCGATCGGCCACTTCGAACGTACGCTCGACGGTATTTCCGCCGACATGAAGGAACGGTTCTACTGGCGGAACATGGCCGAGATGATGCGCGCCGCTTGAGGCGGGCAGCGCGGTCGGCTATGTGCGATCCGTCATGACGGACGCAACGGAACCGGCCGCGCCACCGGCAGCGCCGCCCGCAACCGCGCTGAGCACGCCCTATCGCGCGTATGCGCTCGGGCTTCTGCTGCTCGTCTATGTGCTGAACTTCATCGACCGGTCCGTCATCAACATCCTGGCGGAGCCGATCAAGAACGACCTCGGGCTCGCGGACTGGCATATCGGGCTCATGAGCGGGCTCGCGTTCGCCGTCTTCTACACGTTCTTGGGGCTGCCTATCGCGCAGCTCGCCGAGCGGCGAAACCGGCCACTGATCATCGCGGTCGCGCTCGCCGTTTGGAGCGCCTTTACGGCGCTCTCGGGCCTTGCGCAGAACTTCACGCAACTCGTCCTGGCGCGGATCGGCGTGGGCGTCGGCGAGGCGGGATGCACGCCGCCGGCGCATTCGCTGATCACCGACTACGTGCCGCGCGAGCGGCGGGCCTCCGCGCTTGCCTTCTACTCGATGGGCATTCCGCTCGGCGGACTCGTCGGCATGGCGGTCGGCGGCATCGTTGCCGACGCGTACGGTTGGCGCGTCGCGTTCTTCGTATGCGGTCTGCCGGGCCTTGCGGTGGCGGTGCTCGCGGCGCTGACCCTGGTCGAGACGCGCGCGCCGCAGGCTGCGAAAGCGAAGGCGCTGAGGTTCGACGACTTGAAAGACGCGCTCCGTGCGCTGGCGCAGAAGCAAACGTTCTGGCTCGTCGCGTTTGCGGCGTCGATCAAAGCCTTCATCGGCTACGGACATGCGCCGTTCACGGCTTCGTTCTTTCTGCGCAATCATCCGGAACAGATCGCAGAGCTCGGCGCCGATTTCGGGCTCAAGTCCGTCGGGTTCATCGGATTGGCGCTCGGGCTGATCGCCGGCACGGCCGGCGCCGTCGGCGCGATGTTGGGCGGCCTAATCGCCGACAGGTTCGGTGCGCGCGATCTGCGAGCATATGTCAGCGTGCCCGCCGTCGCCGCCCTGCTGACCGTGCCGATCTACGTGTTCGCCATAACGACGGAATACGCGGCGCTGGGCATCTGCGTGCTCGCGATCAACGCCATTTTGGGAACGCTGTGGTACGGGCCTGTCTACGCCACGGCGCAAAGCGTCGTGCCGCCGCACATGCGGGCGACGGCGGCGGCGATCCTGCTCTTCATCATCAATCTCGTGGGGCTGGGGCTCGGCCCGCTCGCGGTCGGCGCGCTCAGCGATTTCTTCGCGACGGCGTGGGAATGGGGCTCGGCCGAAGGCATCCGCTGGGCCCTTATCGTATCGACCTTTCCCAACGTGATCGCGTTCGCCCTGTTCTGGCGCGCCCGGCGGTCCATCCGCGCGGAGATCGTCGGCTGATCGTTGACCGGGCAGCGGACCTCGCCTAACCTCCCGCGCGTTCGTCACCGCCAACCCGAGGAGGGGAATATGCCCATTGCCGTTGTTTTCCCGCGGGCTGGCCGCGCGCCGGTCTTGCGCGCCTAAGCGTCGCCAGACCTCTTCCGTCCAGCCTGAAGCCTTTCGCGCTCAAGCGCGTACGTACGCGCGCCTGAGGCTTGACCTTCACGCGGCCGCCGCGGCCGCCCGGTTGGATATTTTGTGTTGTGACAAAGACGAACGAACTGAATCTGAAGGACTTCGGTTGGAGCGCGCATTTTCAGGCGCAGCTCACGGACGACGAAGGGGACGCCCTCCCCGCGCGTGTGCTGGCCGTGCACCGCGACGCGCTTGAGATCGCGGGGCCCGGCATCGAAGGACGGGTTCGCCCGCCCGACTCCTCGGCGCACGACGAGGCCGGGGCGACGGCCGGCGATTGGGTGTTGGCGGACGCGGCGGCGCGGCGCGTGGTTCGCGTGCTCGACCGGCGCAGCGTCTTCAAGCGCAAGGGTGCGGGCAAGGACAGGCGCGTGCAGTTGATCGGCGCGAACGTCGACACGCTTCTCATCGTGACCTCCGCCAATCACGACTTCAACGCGGCGCGGCTCGAGCGCTATCTCGCATTGGCGTCGGAAGCTGAGGTGACGCCGGTCGTGGTCCTCACGAAGGCCGACTTGGCGCCCGACTTGGACGACTACATGACGACGGCGCGGCGCTTGACGCCCGGCCTTGTCGTCGAGGCGTTCGACGCGCGGGCGCCGCAGGGCGTCGCATGCCTTGCACCCTGGTTCGGGCGCGGGCAGACGCTCGCCCTCCTCGGCTCGTCGGGTGTCGGCAAGTCGACGATCCTCAACACACTGGCAGGCGCCACCCTGCAAGAGACGCAAGGCATCCGCTCCGGCGACGACAAAGGCCGGCACACGACGACCGGCCGTTCGCTGCATCGGCTGGCCAACGGCGCGTGGCTGATGGACACGCCCGGGATGCGCGAGCTGCAGCTCGTCGATGTGGCCCAAGGGCTGGACGATGTGTTCGCGGACGTGGCGACGCTCGCCGCGTCCTGCCGCTTCGGCGACTGTATGCACGAAGGCGAGCCGAGTTGCGCCGTGCAAGCCGCAATTGCGGCGGGCGCGCTCGCGCCCGAACGTCTGAAGCGCTATCAGAAGCTGCAACGCGAGGAGCGGCGCAATTCGGAGACGTTGGCCGAAGCGCACGCGCGCAACCAGCGCTTCGGGCGTATGACGAAGCGGCTGTTCGCCGAGAAGCTGAAGAAGCGCGAATGGTGAGTCGGCTTGCACGTGTCACCGGAATTCAGCACCATGCGGCCCCGTCCTTTCGCGGAGTGCGCCCGTGCGGAACGCTTTCGCCTGCCTCGTCTTGTCGCTTGCCGTTGCCGGTTGCGCCGATGAAGGCGGCTTCATCGGCAGCTGGTCGATCGAACGGGTCGAATCCGCGCATTGGGTCGCGCCCGGCACCGAGCCGGATCAATCGATCGCTGCAGCCTATGTCGGCAAGACGATCGCGTTCGGACAGGAACGTATCGACGGGCCCGCCCTTCTTGCCTGCGAGAATCCGAAGTACAGATTCGAGGAAGTGCCGGCCGAGGGACTGTTCCAAGGCAATCTAGCCGGCGCCAACGACGACGCAGCCGCCGCCGAAGCGGCCGCCGCGAAGATGGGTTTCTCGCCGCCGGTACGGACGATGACGACAAGCTGTGCGCACGATATCGCTTTTCACATGAGCGACGCGTCGCATGCGGCATTTGCGCTCGACAACATGATCTTCTGGATGGTGCGCGCGCCGTAAGGGGGGCGCGCGCGGTTGCCCCTCGCTTTGCGCCCGGCTAGCTTCGCCGGAAAATAAGTCGAGGGAATGCCATATGGACTCTTTCTGGCGCGGTCTTGGGCTTGGCGTCGCGGTCACCGCTCTCATTCTGGTCGGGTTCGCCTACATGTTCCGGGGCGTGCTGCCGTTCATTCTCGGCGCGCCGACGCCCAGCATTCCGAAGGACGTGGTCGCGGAGGCGACGACGTCCACGAAGGACCTGCACGATAAAGTCCTGACCGAGCTGCCCTTCGCGAACAAGCAGGACTTCGCGTTCGCGTCGCGCGGGTTCGTCGCGACGCGCGAGGACCGGCAAATCAAGGACGTGAGGGGGCGGGTCGTGTTCGATCTCTCCGCCTACGATTTCGCGAAGGGCGACGCGCCCGAGAGCGTGAACCCCAGCCTATGGCGGCAAGCGCAGCTGCTGACCCAAGACGGTCTCTACAAGGTTCACGAACGCATCTACCAGGTGCGCGGCTTCGACGTCTCGACGGTCTCGTTCATCCTGACGGACAAGGGCTACATCGTCGTCGATCCGTTGCTCACGTCCGAGGTTGCGACCGCCGCGTTCGATCTCGTCAAGCAGCATCTCGGCGACAAGCCCGTGCTCGCCGTCATCTATACGCACAGTCACGGCGACCATTTCGGCGGCGTCGCCGGAATCGTCAGCGACGAAGACGTCAAGGCCGGCCGGGTGAAGATCATCGCGCCCGACGGGTTCATGGAGAATGCGGTTTCCGAGAACATTATCGCTGGTCCCGCCATGACGCGGCGGGCGCGCTATCAATTCGGAACGACGTTGCCGCGCGGCCCGGAAGGCGAGATGACCTCGGGCCTCGGACCCGGCGTTTCGACGGGCTCGATCTCCCTCATTCCCCCGACCGACGTCATCACGAAGACCGGCCAGGAGATGACGATCGACGGCGTGACACTCGTGTTCCAGGTGACGCCGGGAACGGAAGCGCCGGCGGAGATGAACTTCTATCTGCCGCAGTCCCGCGCGCTGTGCATGGCGGAGAACGCGAACGCGACGATGCACAACCTTCTGCCCGCGCGCGGCGCGCTGGTGCGCGACGCCAAGGCGTGGGCCGACTACATGACGGAATCGATCCGTCTCTTCATCGACAAGACCGATGTGATGTTCGCCTCGCACGGCGTGCCGCGGTGGGGCAGCGACGTGATCAAGGACTATCTGACCAAACATCGCGACGCCTACAAGTATCTTCATGACCAGACCGTGCGGTTGATGAACAATGGCCTGACGGGCGTCGAGATCGCTGAGCAATTGGAGCTGCCGGAGGCTTTGGCGCACGAGTGGTTCAATCGCGGCTACTACGGCACGATGAGCCACAATTCGCGCGCCGTCTATCAGCGCTATATGGGTTGGTACGACGCCAATCCCGTTTCGCT
>QKCS01000256.1 GCA_003246795.1 Alphaproteobacteria bacterium | reverse complement strand
GGCGACGTGGCGCTGCCGACGACGAGGCCTGTGCTGCACGCGCGTCTCGAGCCGGAGCCGCAGGAGCGCGAGCGGCTGAAGGATCAGCGCGTCGTGGCGTTTGCGGGCATCGGCGACCCGCAAAAGTTCTTCGATACGGTGGAAAGCTGCGGCGCCATTGTCGAGGCGACGCGCGACTATCCCGACCATTACGAATACAGCGACGACGAGGTCGCGACGATCCGCGAGACCGCCGAACGGTACGGCGCGATCCCGCTGACCACCGAAAAGGATCTTCTGCGGCTCAAGCCGCAAGCCCGCGAAGGCATCAGCGCGCTCAAGGTGCGGGCGCAGTTCGACGCCGACTCTTCACGTCAAGTGGACGAATTCATCGATCAATGTCTGAAGCAGTTCCCGCCCCGCGACGTCGTCAAGCACTAAGGCCGATCCGGCGCGCGACGAACCTTGCCACTCACGCGGCCTACGCCGTGGAATACGGCTTGTTCGCGAGCGTGATGGGCTTGTTCCGTATGCTGGGCTTAAAGCGCGCATCCGATTTCGGCGGATGGCTCGCGCGCACGATCGGGCCCAAGATTCCGGTGACGCGGCGGGCGCGGCGCAACATGGCGCGCGCGTTGCCCGCGCTCAGCGATGCCGAGCGCGAACGCTACATCGTTCAGATGTGGGACAATCTGGGCCGCACGTTCGCCGAGTACGCGCATCTCGACAAGTTTTGGGCGTTGAAGCCCGGCGCGCGGATCGAGATCGCGGGCATCGAATACGCGGAAGCGGCGATCGCGAAGGGCAAAGGCGGTCTCTTCGTCTCCGGGCATTGCGGGAACTGGGAATTGATGCCGCGCTGCATCGCAGACAAGGGCCTCAAGGGCACGCTCGTCTATCGCCCGCCGAACAATCCGTGGGTCGATGCGTGGATCTCCAAACAGCGGCGCATCGGGCTGCCGACGATCGCGGCGAAAGGCGCGGACGGCGCGCGGGCGATCGTGCGCACACTGAAGGACAACGCGTTCCTGGCGGTGCTCGTCGATCAGAAGATGAACGAGGGCATTTCCGTGCCGCTCTTCGGTCGGCCGGCAATGACGGCGACGGGCGCGCCGAACCTGTCGCTCCGGCATGGGTCGCCGATCGTGCCCGCGTGGTGCGAGCGCTTGCCCGATCAGCATTTCCGCGTGACCGTCTATCCGGAGATTCCGTTTCCGAACACGGGCGACCGCGAAAAAGACACGTACGAACTCGCGCTCGCGCTCAATCGGTTCATCGAGGCGCGCGTGCGCGAGAATCCAGCGAACTGGCTGTGGCTGCACAGCCGCTGGCCGAAGGGCTGACCCACCGTTTTCAGGCCGTTGCGAGCTGCGCGCCCATCAGTTGGTGCAGCAGGTTGATCGCCTTCAGCGGCCGGACCATCACTTTGAAGCGCACGATCTGACCTTCATCGTTCCATGTGATGATGTCGACGCCGTTGATCTTGATGCCGTCGATCTCGTTCTGGAACTCGAGAACTGCGCCGTTCGGCGATTGCCATTCGCCAACATATTTGAACCCTGGGCCACCCAAGACTTTGAGCGCGGCCGTCAGGTACTTGAAGGTGATGTCGCGACCGCGCTGCGGCGTGTGCACGACCGGACTTTCGAAGACGGCATCGGGATGCAGCAGCGCCCAAAGGTCGTTCGTGTCGTGGCTCTTCGTGTAGTCGTACCAGCGTTCGAGCGGCTTCATCATCCCATCTCCGGCACGACGAGCGCGGGATCCAAGCGCTCCTGAAACCAATTCAAGCGCCAGCAAAGATGCGGACCCGTCGCCCTGCCCGTCTTGCCGACGGCGCCGATGACGTCGCCTTTGGCCAGACGATCGCCCACCTTCACATCTACGCGCGACATGTGCAGATAGCTGGTCGAAACCCCACGGCCGTGATCCAAGATCACTGTGCCACCCGTGTAGTAAAGATCCTCTGACATCGACACGACTGCACCCACCGGCGCGCGGATCGGCGTGCCTTCGCCGGCGGCGATGTCGACGCCGAAATGCGGGCGTTTCGGCACGCCGTTCAGAATGCGCTGGCTGCCGTACACACCCGAAATACGGCCCTTGACCGGCCAATCGAAATCGTCGGCGAACCAAGCTTCGTCGGTGTCGTGGGCGCGCGCCGCGCCCACGTGCTGATTGTCGCGCTTGATGCGAGCGAGCACCGAAGCCGGCGGTTCGACGAACTTCCCCGGCAGGCCGTTGATCTTCTGGACGTCGTAGTCGCGCTTCGTGGGCTCGATTGTGCGCTGTTCGATCTGACCGTCGGGGAGCTGGATCTTGAGCGAGGCCGCGCCGGTCCGGTCGTAAGCGAACCCGAAGGCAAAGTCCCCGTCGCCCGCCAGTTTGAGCGCGCGGCCGTCCAGCCAAACACTTGCGCCTGGGTCCGTTCGCCCGCGGATCAGCGTGCCCTGGACAAGGTCGCCGCGCAGCGGCGTGTCGGCGCGGGCGCGCATGCCCGTCAGCGCCAGGACGCTCACGCTCAATCCGGCCGTCAGAAGGTTGCGGCGATCGAGCATGGTGCCTCCTATG
>QKCS01000159.1 GCA_003246795.1 Alphaproteobacteria bacterium | reverse complement strand
GATGTGATCGCGCAGAACATAGGTCAAATGGGCGAGATCGAGTGTCATGTGCGTCTCGAACAGTGGCCGGATAGACATTCACTCTAGCGCGATTTGCCGCCTTTGCAGCCGGCGACGCCCTTTGGCATTGTGCCCGCACACATGGGCCTGCAAGACGTCAAGACACCGCTCTTCCTGCGAAATCTCTGGTATTTCGCGCTGCACAGCCACGCGCTCAAGCCCGGCCGTATTCTTCACCGGACGCTGCTCGGCGAACCCATCGTTTTCGGACGCACGGAGGAAGGCGAAGTCTTTGCCTTGCGCGACGTCTGTCCCCACCGCGGCGTGCCCCTTTCGGCGGGCAAAATGCTCGAAGGAACGGTCGAGTGCCCCTATCACGGCTGGCGCTTCAAACCGTCAGGCCAATGTGCGCACATACCCTCGCTTGTCGGTGAGGAAGGCGTCGATCCGTCGAAGATCGGCGTGCGCAAATACCCGCTTGCGGAAAAGAACGGCCTCGTCTGGATCTACATGGCCGAAGACCCGCAAGTCCGCGAAGCGGCGACGCCCGCGCCCGACCTGCCGATCAGGCCCGACGCCCGGCCGACCTTGATCGAGACACAGCTCTTTCCATGTCCGATCGACCACGCCGTCGTCGGCTTGATGGACCCGGCGCACGGGCCCTTTGTGCACAAAGCGTGGTGGTGGCGCTCGTCGAAGTCGATCCACGCGAAAGCCAAGAAATACGCGCCATCGCATCTCGGCTTCACGATGGTGACCCACAAACCGTCGAGTAACTCGACGCTCTACAAGATCCTGGGCGGCGACATGACGACGGAAATCTCGTTTCAACTCCCCTCCACACGCGTCGAGCACATTAAGGCTGGCCGAAACCAGGTCGTCGGTTTGACGACCTGCACGCCGCTCAACGAGCACGAGACGGAGGTCACGCAGACGTTCTTCTGGAACCTCTGGTGGATCGCACCCTTCAAACCCATCGCGCAGCAGGTCGCCCGCGTCTTCATGGGTCAAGACCGGTATATGGTGACGCTTCAGAACGACTGGCTGAAGTTCAATCCGCGTCTCATGCTGATCCAAGACGCCGACGTCCCCGCGATGTGGTACTACCGCCTTAAGAAGGAATGGGCTGAAGCCACGGCCGCACGAAAGCCGTTCGTCAATCCGGTGCCCGAAACGACGCTGCACTGGCGCAGTTAACCCTACCCGTCCACGGGCACACGCCTTGCGATTTTGATCCCTGAACAGCCGAACCTGTTTCGTTTGGAGACAGCGGCGCCACAAGGATCACGCATGGCAATGCCCACCGTCGGAGAAATGCGGTTCGCTCACACGCTGCTCAAAACGGAACGCACGGCGCGTCGCCGCCGGCTCAATCCGATGTGGCGCACCATGTTCGAAGGCCTCGTCGTCGTGACCTTCATCTTCTTCCTGTTCATGTAACGAAAGAGGCGCGCCCCAAAGGACGCGCCTTCAATCCGAAAATCCGAACGTTTAGTTCGTGCCGGCGATTCCGACCGGTGCGCCGAAGTCGCGCTTCGCAGCCACGATCGTGACCGTGAACCCGGCGACGACGTCGAGGATCGTCATCAGCGTCAGCATGAAGAAGACGGAGTTCGAAAAGCCCGCCGTCGTGATGAACTGGATGATGCACACGACCGAGAGCAGCATAGAAAGCCCGTGATTGATGATCGACATCGCGTCGGTGCGCGTCGATTTCACGATCTCGACGAAGAGAAGCAGCAGGCTGAGGCCCATGAACACGTCGGCGAACGAGACGCCCCACGCGTCGCCGGAGAACATGCCGACCGTGAAGATCGGGCTCAACATCCAGACGTCCACGCCGCCTTGCGGCGCGATCCCGGTCAAGACAATGAAATTGTAGAGAATGAGCGGGAATACCAGCAACGGGATGATATTCAACGCCGACAACGATCTAGCCATGTAACCCTCGTGACCTCCGATTGAACGGGCTGGTGTTGAGACTACCAGCCCTGGCAAGTTCGGCCAAGTTTCGCCCCATTATGGACTTTTCTGTGGCGGCGGTGGCGGATCTTCGCGGCCGGCAGCGGAACGTTCAGCGAATATGAGGTACAGGTTCCGGAAGTAGACAATCAGGCCAAGTGCCTGGCCCGAGATGAAAACGGGGTCCTTTTTATATATGGCGTAGATCAACAGGATCACGCCGCCGCCGACGCTGAAATACCAAAACGTCAGGGGAACGACGCTGCGCCCTGCCCGTTCGCTCGCCCACCACTGGACGAGAAACCGCGACATGAAGAGCGCCTGACCGCCGAACCCGATCAGCACCCACACATGCTCCCATGTTAGCCCATCAAACATGCGTGTCTCAAACCTCGTCGACGCGCTCGGGATTTCGCGCACGCCTTCTGAGCCAGCGCACGCCCATCAGGTCCGACAGAGAGACCAACAGGCGGTCGAGCGTGCCATATTTCGAAACGCCGTGCGCGCGCGGCCGATGATGCACGTCGACATGCGTTATCCGATAACCTTCGCGCAGCATAAGCGCAGGAATGAAGCGGTGGAGATGAT
>QKCS01000095.1 GCA_003246795.1 Alphaproteobacteria bacterium | reverse complement strand
GATGGCGAACGCGCACAGTCACGCGTTTCAGCGCGCGATGGCGGGGCTCGCGGAATGGGACGCCGGCGGGCGCGACAACTTCTGGAGCTGGCGCGAGGCGATGTATCGCTTCGCCGAGCGGCTCGACCCCGAATCGCAGGAGGCGATCGCGCGGTTCCTCTACATCGAGATGCTGAAAGCGGGATACACGGCGGTCGGCGAGTTTCACTACTTGCACCATCAGCCGGGAGGCGCGCCCTATATGTGCCCGGGCGCGATGGCGGAGGCGATAGCGGCCGCCGCCAAGGCGAGCGGCATCGCGATGATCCTGCTTCCGACGCTTTACGTCAGCGCGGCGGCGGATGGACGCGCGTTGACCGCGCGGCAGAAACGGTTCGGCAACACGGTCGACCAGCTGCTCAAGCTGCGCGAGAGCTTGCGCGGAAAGGCGGGCGTCACGCATCTGGGCCTGGCGCTGCATTCCCTGCGCGCCGTGCCGCCCACCGTCATGCGCGACGTGATCGCCGGCGTTGAGGCGTCGTCGCCGATTCACGTTCACGCGGCCGAGCAAACGGGCGAGGTCGACGAGTGCGTGCAGTTCCTCGGCGCGCGACCGGTCGAATATCTGCTCGGCAGTTTCGGCGTCGATCAGCGCTGGTGCCTGGTTCATTCGACGCACATGACCGAAGAAGAGACGAAGGGGCTGGCCGCCAGCGGCGTGGTCGCCTGTCTTTGCCCGACGACCGAGGCCAACCTTGGCGACGGGATATTTCCCCTGCCCGCCTATCTTGCGGCGGGCGGACGGATCGCGATCGGCGGCGACAGCCATGTGACCGTCGATCCGGCGGACGAACTCAAGGCGCTCGAGTATTCGCAACGTTTGCAGCATCGGCGGCGGAACGTCGCCGCGTCGGCGGAGACGCCTCATACGGCGGCGCGCCTATGGGCCGATGCAGCGCGCAACGGGGCGCACGCGCTGGGTCTCGCCGCCGGCGAGATTTCCGCGGGCAAGCGTGCCGATTTCGTCGTCATCGACACCGGCCACGTGTCGCTCGCCGCGCGCGACGGCGCACAAGCGCTCGACAGCTATGTATTCGTCGCCGGTTCGGACGCCGTGCGCGATGTTTTCGTCGGCGGCATGAAGGTCGTCGAGAACCGGCAGCACAAGCAGGAAGAGCGCGCGCGCGAGGACTATCGCCGCGCCGTGAAGCTCATTCTCTCGGCCTAGGCTTGTCAGGCGCGTGCGGGCTCGATCATCAATGTCGGCACGCCGAGCGTGTTGTTGCGAACGGTGAAGACACGCGTGCCGGGTTTGCGGCCGGTGCGGATGTTGCTGACGTCGAAGCCGGACGCCTTCAACCGCGCGTTGGCTGCCTCAATTTCGGCGACGCGCCATGAGAGACCCCAAAGCTTGTCGGGCGCGTCGGACGGTTCGTCGTTCAGATTGTGCACGACCTCGACGATCAAATCGCCACAGCGAAAGAACATAAGCCGCGAACCCCACTTCGGTTCCGTGCGATCGAGACGCATGTCGAGGCCCAGACGCGCGCCGTAGAGCGCGGCGGCGCGGTTCGGATGCGTTGTACGGACTACGATGTGGTCGAGGCCGGTCACAGCGCCGTCCGCCGTGACTTTTGCCTTCGGCGGTGCTGCGCCTTTTTCGTAGGCGACCAAACTTGTCGGTATGCCGAAGGTCGCAAGGATATCCAGATCGATGTGATGGCCTTCGCGGACCGCGCCGTTCGCCACAGTCTCTACAAAGGCGACCGGCGTCTCGGGGTTGAGCGCGCGGCGTTCGCATGTGCGCCGCGCCGTTTGCGCGTCGGCGACCTCGAAGGCAAGCCCCGTCAAACCTTCCGCGCCATCCTCGGCGAGGGACAGCTCGAGGATCGTGTTGTCGAGCGCAAAGGCGGCCGTTTCCTCGTCGGCGAAACCCGCGCGCGCCAGCAGAACCTCGGTGGCGGCGGTGGCCGTCACGATGTCCGCGACTTGCAGCTTGATGCGATCGAGAGCAGTGATCATTCGTCAGAGCGCCTCCAGAGCAGCTGCGATCATCGCGCGAATGGCTGTTGTGACCCCCTGAGCGCGGTCTTCGCGGAACGTAAAGGGCGGACCTTCGTCCATGTAGATCGCTTGGGCCATTTCGAGCTGGATGGCGTTGATGCCTCTTCCGGGGTCGCCGTAGTGGCGGGTGATGTAGCCGCCCTTGAAGCGGGCGTCCCGCACGGCGGCGAAGTTGCTCTTTTTCGCCGCGGCGAAGGCGGCGTCGGCTATGTCGCTGTCGCAGGCGTTGCCTTCGTTCGTGCCGAGGTTCAGATCCGGCAGGCGACCCTCGAAGAGCGACGGAACCACGCTTTCGATCGAGTGCGCGTCCCAGAGGATGACGATACCATGGATCGCCTTCAGGCGGGACAGTTCCTGTGCCAGCGCCTCGTGGTACGGCTGCCAGAATTTGCGGCGCGAGACGACTTCGTCCCCCGAGGGCGTTTCGCCGTCGCGATAGAGCGGTTCGCCCTTGAACGTGTCGACCGGGACGAGGCCCGTCTTCTTTTGGCCGGCGTAGAGTTCTTGAT
>QKCS01000329.1 GCA_003246795.1 Alphaproteobacteria bacterium | reverse complement strand
ACTACGAGGAAGGCGACAAAGTCTTCCTCTTCGGTTTCTCGCGCGGCGCCTACACCGTGCGCGCCGTTGCCTCGCTATTGCACATGGTCGGCCTCATCCGCCCGGGCAACGAGACCCTCGTGCCCTATGCCATCCGTCTGATGACGAAGATCGCCGAAGGCGTCGATGCGAAGGGCCGCAACGGCATCGCGCGCGCCATGATGACGTCCCAGCAGTTCAAGCTCACGTTCTCTTCTGTCGAATGCCGCGCCAATTTCGTCGGCGTCTGGGACACGGTGAACTCCGTCGGCTGGATCGAGAATCCGCTACGCCTGCCGTTCAGCGCCAACAACCCGTCGATCGACGTCGGCCGTCACGCCGTGGCGATCGACGAACGCCGCGCCTTCTTCCGCGAAAACCTCTGGCGCCCGCGCCCCGGCAAGCACGCAGGGCCGAAGGACATACTGCAGGTCTGGTTCCCGGGGTCGCACGGCGACGTCGGCGGCGGCTACCCGGAAAAGGACAGCTCGCTGTCGAAGGTTGCGCTGGAATGGATGCTGCGCGAGGCGCAAGCCGAAGGCCTTCTCACCGTCGACGATCGCGAAGCGCGCATCATGGGCGACGGCGGCGGCAACTACGTGAAGCCCGACGTCAGAGCCGAAATCCACGACGAGCTGCGCCGTTTCAAGTGGTGGCCCGCGCAACTGTTCCCGAAGAAACGCTGGGAACGCCACATCGTCGACGACAAGGAAGTCTGGCTCCAACGCCGCCGTATCGATCTCGGCGGCCGCCGCAATGTGCCGAAAGGCGCCTGCATCCACGAATCCGCGTACGCCCGCGAAGAGGACTACGTCGCCAAACTTCCGCCGGGCGCGATCCGCGTGCGGACGCTGAAACCGCCTGAGAAGACGGCGAAGAAATCAGCGCGCCGCAGCGCGTAGATCCTGCGTCACCGTCCCGAACTTCAGCGCTTGTTCGTCGTGCTCGTCGCGAAACGTTTCGGCGATCCCCGCGTCGTACCATTCGCGCATGGAAGGCAGATCGAGCAGGCGCTGCACGTAGTCCCGCGCGGCCCCGTCGATCTCCAAGCCGTAGGTCTGCACGCGAAACGCCACCGGCGCGAAGAATGCGTCGACGGCGGTGAACGCCTTGCCGGCCAAAAACGGTCCGCCGAACCGCGCGAGCCCATCGTTCCAAAGCTCGTTCATCCGGGCAACGTCGCGCGACAACGCCTCCGGCATGTCGCGCAGCTCGACGCGCACGCCGCAATTCATGGAACAGCGCTCACGCACCGCCTGAAACGACGAATGCATCTCCGCCGCCGCGCATCGCGCCCAGGCGCGCGCCGCCGTGTCCTTCGGCCAAACGCCGTCGTGTCGTTCCGCCAAGTACTCGACGATGGCAAGCGAATCCCACACGACGGTCTTGCCGTCATGCAACGTCGGCACGCGGCCTGACGGCGAGAACGACTTGAACGTGGCCAGGCTCCCGCCCGGCACGAACGTGTGGAACTTCTCCTCGAACGGAATCTTGAGTTCGCGCATCAGCATCCACGGCCTCAACGACCACGACGAGTAGTTCTTGTTGGCGATGAAGAGCTGATACATGCGCGAACCTCCGCTTGGGGCGCGCGGCACTCTATGCGATCCGACCCGGCCGAAGAAGGCATGGAGACTGCATATGTCCTATGCGCGATTGCGCCTGCGCCGGCGCCAGTTCTCGCCCCAACGCAAATCGCGGATCGCCTCGACCGAAGGCGACAGCGGCAGCCAACGTGCCGCTGCGCCAGCCAGTACGGCCGCCACAGACGCAACCACGTCGTGCGCGGGTAAGGGTCCGGATTCCACCGGCCGCGATATCCCATCGCCTCGACGTTGTGGGCGTTGAGCCAACGTCGTGCGACGATCCAGACCTCGGTCGGTGCCCGGTCGTTGCTCGGACCGCTCAGCTCCGAGACCATGGGAAGCGGATCGTTCCCGGGGAACCCGACCTCCAACGTCGCGATTCGGCGTCCGTCACGACGTACGCTCCATAGGCGCGAGCGGTCCTCTGCCACCGCGTCCCCGTAGTTGAGCAGGCAGTTCTTCATCGCCCGCGCCTCTTCGGCAATCGCATCGGCGATGTCCAGCGGCACGAACGCAGACGGCGGGAGAACTGAAAGCGCTCGCAAAGGCGCTCGGCGCCTCCGAAACGGCCGACGTCTATCTGCGTCAGCGCGCGACCGAAGCGCAGATCAAAATCCGTCGACCTCTCGCACAAGCGCGTTGTCGCCTTTGCAACGCACGGGCTCATGGCGGGCGATCTTGGCCTGGGCGAACCGGGTCTCGTCTTTACGCCGCCGGGCGCCGCGAGCGAGCGCGACGACGGCTACCTGTCGGCGTCGGAAGCCGCACGCCTCGATCTGCGCGCCGACTGGATCATCCTCTCCGCCTGCAACACGGCCGCAGGCGACGCTCCTCGCGCGAAGGGTCTGTCCGGCCTGGCGCGCGTTCTTCCTCGCCGGCGCCCGCTCCCTCCTCGTCTCGCATTGGCCAGTGTGGGACGATGCGGCCGGGCGCACCACGACCGCGAGCGTGAAAGGCTCCCAGTCGAAACCCGC
>QKCS01000158.1 GCA_003246795.1 Alphaproteobacteria bacterium | reverse complement strand
AACCGGGCTATCGGCCCTTGATGTTCATCGGCATCGCGAATCACAGATTGGCGAATCCCGAGTGCGTCTCGCCGCTGACGCTGCGGCAGTGCGCGCGCGCTTTGATGTCCGCCGGAAAAAAGCCCGCGTCCGGCTTGATCTCGGCGAGGTACTCAGACCGCGCGCTGCGCACGACCTCTGCACGGCCTTGCGCCCTTACATGAAACGCCACCACCTGCAGACCGGCGTCGGCCACTACGGCCTCTTCAGCGGCAAACGCTGGGAGAATCAGATCTACCCGATCGTCCGCAACACGATCCTGACGATGGCGAACTAGCCGCTCACTCGGCAGCGGCGACGCTCGACAACTGAGGCAAGCGAAGGCTCGCGATCAACCCACGCACTTCGGCGCGTGCTGCCACTTGCGGCATCGTGAGGCGCGACTTGCCTTCGATGAGGTCGGTCACGGTCAATCCCTTCGGGAACAGTTCGCGATAGATCACGCGCTCGGAAAGGCCCGGCGCCAAGCGAAAGCCGATGCGCTGCGAGAGTTTCGTCAACGCGCCACTAACCCGGCGTTGGTTCTTCGTCTGGATGCTCGACATGCGGTTGCGCACCACGAGCCAGTCGATCGTCTTGCGCTTCTCGATCATGTGGCGCTTGCGGCTTTCCCATACGAACTCGGCGTAGACCGACGGCGTCTTCGCCTCGAACGTCTCCGGATCGACGCTGGCGAGCAGATCGAAATCGACGAAGCTCTCGTTCAACGGCGTCACGATGATCGAAGCGTTCGCATGCGCGATGCGACCCTGCATCGTATCGGCGCCTGGACAGTCGACGACGATCGCGTCGGTCTCCGCGGCAAGCTCCGCGGCCGCCTCGGCGAAGCGCGCCGCCTCCCCGCCGTCGGACGGCGCCAGGGTCAGAAGCTTCGGCAGCGGATAAGTCCGCTTCTGCCGCTCGGCCCATTGCACGCGGTTCTGGAAGAAACGCGTGAGGCTCTGCTGGCGGTGATCGAGGTCGATCGCGCCGACGCGCTGCCCCGCGCTCATCAAACCGGCCGCGAGATGGATCGCGACCGTGGTCTTGCCCGACCCGCCCTTCTCATTCCCGACGACGATGAGCGGCACGGAAACCGCGCGCATCTGCCCCTCGCAAAAAGCGTCACGGGCGACGCGGCCTCTCTCAAGCGCCTGCTGATTCGCCCAACGACAGGAGGCTAGCATTGCCGCCCGCCGCCGTCGTGTTCGTGCAGGCTGTGCGTTCGACCGCGAAGCGATGCAGATAGTGCGGACCGCCAGCCTTGGGGCCCGTGCCGGACAAGCCCTCGCCGCCGAACGGCTGCACCCCGACGACGGCGCCGATCTGATTGCGGTTGACGTAGAGATTGCCGACGCGCGCGCGGGCGCGGATGAAGTCGGCGGTCTCCTGGATGCGCGTGTGCACGCCCAGGGTCAGGCCGTATCCCGTCGCGTTGATTGCCTCGCACACCCGGTCGAGCGCGCCGGCCTGATAGCGCACGACGTGAAGGATCGGCCCGAAGACCTCGCGCTCCAGCCGCGAGATCGCGTCGATCTCGAACGCTTTCGGGGCGAAGAAGAACCCGTCCTTGGTTTCGTCCGACAGCGGTGCCTCGGCGATCAGCGTTCCCTCGCGCGCCATGCGCTTCGCATGCGCGTCAAGCATGGCCAACGCTTCGCCGTCGATGACGGGCCCGATGTCGGTGTCGAGTTTCATCGGATCGCCGATCTTGAGTTCGGCCATCGCGCCCGCGAGCAACGTCAGCACCTTGGGCGCGATGTCGTCTTGCAGGAACAAAACGCGCAACGCCGAGCACCGCTGCCCCGCCGAATCGAACGCCGAGGTGATCGCGTCCTTGACCAGCTGTTCGGGCAACGCCGTCGAGTCCGCAATCATCGCGTTCAAGCCGCCGGTCTCGGCGATGAACGGCGGAATCGGCCCTTCGCGCTCGGCCAGCATGCGGTTGATGACGCGCGCCGTGTCCGTGCCGCCGGTGAAGGCGACGCCCGCCACGGCACCGTCGCGGATCAAGGCGCCGCCGATCTGCGGTCCGCCGCCCGGCATCAAATGCAGCACGTCGCCGGGCACCCCCGCGTCGTGCAGAAGACGCGTCGCGGCGAAGGCGGTGAGCGGCGTCTGTTCGGCGGGCTTGGCGACCACCGCGTTGCCGGCGGCGAGCGCGCCGGCGATCTGCCCGGTGAAGATCGCGACCGGAAAGTTCCACGGGCTGATGCAGGTGAAGACGCCCCGCCCGTGCATCGAGAGTTCGTTCCGCTCGCCCGTCGGCCCGGGAAGCAGCTTCGGCCCCGCAAAGTCCGCGCGCGCCAGCCCGGCGTAATAGCGCAGGAAATCGATCGCCTCGCGCACGTCGGAAAGGCCGTTCGCGATCGTCTTGCCCGCCTCGCGCACGCAAAGCCCGATGAGCAGCGCCGCCTCGCGCTCGAAGAGGTCAGCAGCCTTCGAAAGAACGTCCGCGCGCTTGTCGCCGCCGAGCGCGTCCCACGCGCCTTGCGCCCGAGCCGCCTCCGCCGCCGCTTTCGCCGCCAGAGCCGGCTTCGCGTCGGCGATGGTGCCGATCTGGCGCGAACGCGAC
>QKCS01000062.1 GCA_003246795.1 Alphaproteobacteria bacterium | reverse complement strand
TTCATCAGCACAGCCCGGTCTCCTCTTTCGTGTTCGTGCCGGAAGCGTAACCCCGGCCTGATCGCTCTAACAACCAGATGGGCCGAACAAGTCTATGTTACTGGACCGGCGGTTCAGCGCAACCGACGCGCGATTTCGACAGACCCCAGGCCTCCAAACGCGTGCGGAGCAGCGACAATGGCAACGCGCCCGCGGCTAGCACGGCGTCGTGGAAGGCGCGGATGTCGAAACACTTGCCGAGGCGCGTCGCTGCTTTAGCGCGAAGCGCGCGGATTTCGGCGTCACCGATCTTGTAGGCCAGGGCTTGGCCGGGCCAGCCGATGTAGCGGTCGACTTCGAATTCGATTTGCGCGGGCGCGAGCGCGCTGTTGTCGCGCAAGCAGGCAACCGCCTGTTCGCGCGTCCAGCCCATCCAGTGGAGTCCGGTGTCGATGACGAGGCGGCAGGCGCGCCACATCTCCATCGACAGCTGGCCGAAGCGTTCGTAGGGCGTGCGATAGAGGCCCATCTCGACGCCCAGATGTTCGGCGTAGAGCGCCCAACCCTCGACGAAGGCGGTGACGTCGTCGTTGCGCCGGTACGCGGGCAAGCCGTCGAGCTCTTCGGCCAGTGCGATCTGCGTGTGATGTCCCGGCGCGCCTTCATGGAGGAGCCAGGCCGGCAGGTCGTAGAGCGTGCGGCGCGCGGCATCTTGGCGGCGCAGCAAAACCTGACCGGCGACGCCGTCGCGCGGATTGCCGGGCCAATAGCCGGCCGACGCATTCTCCAGTGCTTCGGGAATGAAGACGACGGCATAGGTCAATCGCGGCAGCTTGCCGAACCAGCGCGGCAGCTCGCCGTTCACTCGGTTCGCGATTTCGCTGGTCTTTTGCATGAGGTCGTCCGCGTCGCGTGGGAAGAACTGCCGGTCGTTGCGCAGGAACGACAGGAACGCCGCGAAGCCGCCTTTGAATCCCGTCTCCGCGATGACGACGTCCATTTCCTTGCGAACGCGCGCGACCTCCTTGAGTCCGATCGCGTGGATCTCGTCGGGGCTGAGCGCGGTCGTTGTATGACGTTTGACGACGTAGGCGTAGTAGCGCTCTCCGTCGGGCAGCGAGCGCGCGCCGAGATTCGGGCGCGCCGCGGGGAGATAGTCGCGTTCGAGGAAGCGCACGAGTCTGGTTTGCGCGGGTTTGACTTTCGTCCGCACGAGTTCACGGCCGCGCGTCATCAGGCGTTGCCGCGCAGCGGCCGGCATCGTTGCCGGAAGGTCCGACAGCGGCTTCAAGAGCGGGCTCTCGTCCAGGGACAAGTCGGCTTGCGCGCGCACTGTGCGCAGCGCCGATTCCACGACGAGCTTCGGCTGCGTGAACTTCGTTTCGATGCCGCGGCGCATGTTCGCAATCTGAACGTCGTAGTAGGCAGGCAGCGCTTCGATCCGCTTCAGCCAGCGTTCCGCCGCGGCTTCGTCGCCCAGCGATGTGAATGCGGCGGCATAGTCCGGATTAACGAAAAAGCCCTCGCCGCTGATGAACGGCATGCGTTCCTCGTCGAAGGCGAGGCCTTCGAGCGCGACAGAGACGCGGTCGGCGAGAACGTCGCGCTCTAAGGCGTCTTTCGCCGCGAGCTTTGCGGTCGCGAGGCGCTTGATCCGGCGGCCGAACTCTTGCAGCGCGCGTTTGCGGGCGTCGACGGCGGCCGGCGTGTCGTCGGGCCAACGCACGGCGGCTGCGGCGTCGCCGCGTTGCGCCGCGCGAATCGGATCTTGGTCGCGCGCGAAACCTTCGTAGTCGGTGATCAGCTTGCGCAAGTCCGCCGCGGGAGCGGCGAGGGCTGGGTCGGCGGCGAATGCAGGGAGCGTCAAGCCGAAGCAGAACGCCCAGGCGGACGCAACGAGGCGGCGTTTCCGGGTCATCCGCGTTCATACCTCGCGCACGCTTCGCTGTCACCGAAACGTCGTTGCCGGCACGGGCGGCCGGCGCCGGACAAGTCAGCCCCGTGCTTGTCAAAGCCGTTGCCGTGTCGCAGAAAACGTCGCACCGACACCGACGGGGGGGCGCATGCGCATCTTCCATATTGCTCAGTTGATCAGCGTGGGCGGGGCCGTGTTTGCCGCCGCTTTGGCAATGGCCGCGCCGAGCGCGAAGGAAAAGGCGCGGGCGGTCGAGATCTATCGCCACGTCGTCGAGATGGACACGTCCGTCGAGGGCGGGCGCGTGCCGGAGATGGCAGCGTACCTTGCCGAACAGTTCGAGGATGCCGGCTTTTCGGACGACGACATTCATGTCGTGCCGTTCGACAAGACCGCGGCGCTGGTCGTTCGCTATCGTGGCGACGGTTCGGGCGGCAAGCCGATCTTGTTGCTGGCACACATGGACGTCGTGCCTGCGCATCGCGCCGACTGGGAACGCGATCCGTTCAAGCTGATCGAAGAGAAAGGCTATTTCTTCGGGCGCGGCTCGGAAGACAACAAGGCCGGCCTCGTCCTGCTGACGGCGACGTTCATTGCGCTCAAGAAGGAAGACTTCAAGCCGACGCGCGATTTGATCGCCGTCTTCGCGGGCGACGAGGAAACGTCGGGCGTAACGACCAAGGGCTTGCTCAAGGACCATC
>QKCS01000208.1 GCA_003246795.1 Alphaproteobacteria bacterium | reverse complement strand
GCGATGCGCGTCGAGGGGCGTCCCTACACGACGATCGATCGCAGCCTCGTGCAGCGGATGGTCGAAGTCGTGCTGCAGGATCTCAAAGTCGCGTTCGAACCCGTGTCGCAGGTGCAGTTCCTTCTCGACCGTATCGAGATCAATCCGCGTTTCGCCGCCATTGCGCGGCCCGCGAATGCGGCGGTGCTGGTCAAGTTGCGCGTCGACATGGAAGATCGCGGCGGGCGCGTGGAGCTGCTTTTGCCGTACGCGACGCTCGAACCGATCCGCGAGCTTCTGCTGCAAATGTTCATGGGCGAAAAGTTCGGCCGCGATTCGATTTGGGAAGGCCACCTTGCGACCGAGCTGTGGCGCACGAACGTCGAAATCGAAGCCGTGCTGGACGAATTGCCGATGACATTGACGGAGGTCATGGACCTTGAGGTCGGGCAGACGTTGCTTCTGAACGTCGGGCCGGAGGCGCGCATCGAGATGCGTTGCGGCGGCGTCGCCTTGCTTGCCGGACGCATGGGCCGGACCGGGCACCAAGTCGCCGTCAAGGTCGAAAACACAATCAGGAACCGCAGAGTCGTTGCGGAGGGACCCTAAGTGGACATCACACTCGTCATCGATGCGATCGTGATCGCGCTGTTGGGCGCGACCATCTTCTACGCGTTCCGCCTGGAACGCAGGCTTGAGGCGATGCGCAGCACGCAGGCGTCGCTCGCGAAGGTGATTGTTGAGCTCAACACGGCGGCCGCGCGCGCGGAAGCCGGCATTCAAGGCCTGAAGGCGAACGCCCAATCGTCGGGGCACGTCCTTGACGAGAAGATCAAGCGCGCCCGGGCGATCGCGGACGAGCTCTCGTTCCTGGTTCAGACCGGTGACCGGTTGGGACATCGCATCGAGACGTCGCGGCAGGCACCGGCGCAGCGGCCGCAACCGCGCGGCTTCGGCGACATGGTTCGCGCCGCCGGCGGTCTGCGTTAAGAGGGCGAAGATCATGTCATCGCGTGTGCGGCTTCTTCCTGTCTTGATCGGCGCCGCCGGGGTTCTGCTGACGTTCAAGTTGGGTGCGCTGGCTTCCAACGCGGAGTCACAAGAACCGGGGGCTTCGACGGAAGCCGCGACCGAAGGATCCGGATCCGAGACGGCGGACGCAACCGCATCGATGCCAACGGAAACGACGACGGAGATGGACGTTCCGTCGGCCACCGGGCATGCGGAACCCGCAATGCCATCATCCGAAGCAAAGGGCACGTCCTCGCCTCAGGCGCAAACGAAGGGTGAGGCAGAGATCATCCGTAATCTTGCCGAACGACGTGCAACTTTGGACGCACGCGAGCGCGACCTCGTTCTGCGCGAGCAACTGCTGAGCGTGAGCGAGAAGGGGATCGCCGAGCGTCTCGACGAACTCAAAGCAATCGAACAACGCCTGACGGCCATGCTCGCCAAGCGCGACGAGCAGGAGGAAGCGCAGATCGCTTCGCTCGTGAAGACCTACGAGAATATGAAGCCGGTCGATGCCGCGCGCATTTTCAACAAGCTTGATCGGCAGGTGTTGTTGTCCGTCGCGTCGCGTATGAAGCCGGCAAAGATCGGCACCGTCATGGCGGCGATGGAGCCCGCAAGGGCGCAAGATTTGACGGTGATGTTGGCGCGCCGACTGAATCTGCCGCGGTCGCGCCCGGACGCCCTCACGCCGCCTCCGGTGCCTCCTACGCCGCCCGCCGCGCCAAGCGCAGATTCCAGCGAATTTTCGGCCGATCCCGCCCCGCCAACCGGCTGATCCTTAACGCGGGTTTAACTGCGCATCGCTAGGCTTGGTCGATCCTGGAAAATCGCTGAGCCCCGCTGTCTGTGCTGCGTCCGTCGTTCCTTGCTGCTTCGCTCGTCTTGGCGGCCGTCTCAACGGCCTTCGCCGACGATCCGTTGCAGCCGCAAGCGAATGTCGTCGCGAGTGTCCACGGCGGGTTTGCGCGCGTCCAGGTCGATTGGTCCGAACCCGTCAAGGGCAGAGCGCAAGTCGCCGACGGGGTCCTCGTCATCTCGTTCGACCAAACGTTCGACGTCGATGCAGATGCGCTTGCACGTGTGCTCGAGCCCTATGTCGCCATGGTACGGCAAGATGCCGATCGGCGGACGCTGCGTATGGCGCTCAAGGGGCCTGTGCGGCTCAAGACGACGGACTACGGTTCGCGATTCGCGTTCGACTTGCTGCCGCCGTCGTTCGCGGGTCAACCTCTGCCGCCGCCGGCGCCGAACGCGAACACGCTAAAGACGCGGCAGCTCGTCGTGCGCGTCTCGGAGCGCGAGAAGACGACGCGACTGCTGTTCGATTTTCCGGGCAAGGTCGATTACACGGCGAAACTTGCCGGCGGGAAGCTGCAGGTCGCGTTTTCGAAGCCTGCGAAAGTCGATCTTCGCCGTTTCACCGACTCGCCGCCGTCATGGATTTGCGGTGCGCGCTCGACAGTGGCGGACGGCAAATTGACGGTGGAGTTCGACGTCGATCGCGAAGCCGATTTCCACGACGTCAGCGAGGGCGATCGGATCGTCCTTGAACTCAGAGAGCCAAAGACGGATGCGGCGGCGGCGGACGCGACCGCGGCGCCGAAAG
>QKCS01000136.1 GCA_003246795.1 Alphaproteobacteria bacterium | reverse complement strand
CGAGTTGATCGGGCATACGTACGCGCATCTCTACGGAGTTCCGTCGACGGGCTTGCGCTTCTTCACGGTCTACGGGCCGTGGGGGCGGCCGGACATGGCGGCGTTTCTGTTCACGCGCGCGATCCTGGCCGACGAGCCGATCCGCGTCTTCAATCACGGCGAGATGTGGCGCGATTTCACTTTTGTGGACGACATCGTCGCAGGCGTCTTGGCCGCGATGGCGCATGTGCCGAAGAAGAAACCGCCGCACGCGGTCTACAATCTCGGCAATCATCGCTCCGAGAAACTGACCGACTTCATTGCGCTGATAGAGAAATCGCTGGGCAGACAAGCCAAATACAAACTCGAGCCGATGCAACCCGGCGACGTCGCGCGCACCTATGCCGACATCGAAGCGTCGCAACGCGATCTGGGCTTCGAACCGAAGACGCCGATCAGCGAGGGCATCCCCCGCTTCATCGATTGGTACAAGGACTACTACCGCGTCTGGCCGAAGAACTAGGGAATCGCGCCCGGCGCCGCCCGCGTCCTTGGGTTGGCAACCTCAATCGGCTCGCACGCGGTCAAAGCTGCCGGTGCTCGTCGAGCAGGCCTTCCTTGAGCGCATAGACCAAGAGTTCCGCGACGGAGTGGACTTGAAGTTTCGCCATGAGGCTGGCGCGGTGCTTTTCGACGGTTTTCGGGCTGATCGACAGGCGGTCGGCGATGGCGGTGTTCGCATTGCCCGACGCGATGAGGGTCAGCACTTCGCGTTCGCGGTGCGTCAGATCGGGGCGCGGCCCTGCGGCCTTAAGGAGCACGGCCACCTCCTTCGACACGAAGTTGGAACCGCCGAGCCACGACTCGAAGCAGGCCTTCATCTGTTCCGGCGGATCGGACTTCAAAAGCAAGCCGTCGACGCCGGCGTCCAGCCAGTCGGCGAGAACGCCGGCGGCGTTGAAACCGGTCAACAGCGCCACTCGCGTTTCCGGGCTCCAACGGCGCGCATCGGCGAACACTTCGACGCCGCGCGCGAGCAGCATGGCGGTGTCGAGCACGAGGAGGTCGGGGCGATGCTTTTTGACTGCGGCGATCGCCTCGATGCCGTCGGCGGCCTCCGCGACGACGTCAACGGCGGGCAGCTCGTTCATGATCTGGCGCGTGGCGCCGCGCACGATGGCGTGGTCGTCGGCGATGACGGCGCGGCGGATCGCGTGCGGCTGGTCCTTGTCCGTCAAGCGCTTCCCCCCATCGACGTCTCGGCGCCCACGGCCGACCGCCTCGAAAAGCTAGGTCGCTTGTGGCGAAGGGCAAGCGACCGCTTGGCGCCACGAGGCAGCGAAACGGCGAAAGGCCGGAGATTTCTCTCCGGCCCCTCGCATCGATCCGTATGCTGACGACTACCAGCAGAAGCGCCAGTGGTAGCGCGCCCAACGACGCGGCCAGTAGCGGTCACGCCAGCCATAGCGGCCCCAACGCGGATGGCCCGAACGCCAGCACAGGCCGCGATCATCCCAGAACCACCACACGTCGTCGTAGTACCACCAATAGTAGTCGTCGAAGAACCGCAGCGCGATGTACCAGCGCCAGCCGTCATCCCATCCGTTGTTGTACCAGTGCGGGTACCAGAAGTTGTCGTAGTAGTAATGATGCGGCCGCCAATGGCGATGATGCCTTACGCCGGGCCAGCGGTTGCGGTTGTCGTAGCGACGTGCGTCGCCGCGGCGATGACGGCGGTTGTCGCGCCAATCCCTCCGGTGACGACGGTCGTCACGCCAGTCGCCCCGACGGCGGCGGTCATCACGCCAATCGCCACGATGGCGGCGGTCGTCCCGCACGTCGCGGCGCCGATAGCGGCCATCGCGCCTGCCGTCGTTGCTAGCGCCCCAACGGCGGTCGGGCCCGCCGCGACGGTATTCGCGGGAGCCGTGTTGGCGGCCGCGATATTGCGGTCCGCGGTCGCCGCGATGGCGCGCGCGCGGACCGGGTCCGCCGTCGTCGCCGCGATGGCGGGCGCGCGGGCGATAACCGCCGTCGCCACCGCCGCGATGGCGGCCCTGATAGGATGGTCCGCCGCCCCGATTGCCGCCGCGATAATGGCCACGGTCTCCGCCGCCACCTCCGCCGCGATGGCTGTACGACTGGTCGCCGCCGCCTCGGTGATGGCGGCCGCCGTCGCCGCGGTCGGCCAACGCCGGCGCGGCGAGCAGGCTCAGGCCCAAGGCCGCGACGAGCGGCAGGGCCAGCGTTTTGAGTTTCATGTGCGTCCCTTCACGTCTTCTTCGAGTCCCCGCAAGACCCAAGTTCCCCATGTTTTCGCTTTTGCCCTTGCGGGGCTGAATGGGGCATGAACGGGGGGTTCAGACTTCCCGGCTTTTCGGGACCACAACGGGAGCGGCGCGATGCGCGTGTTGTTGATCGGCGGAGCGGGATACATCGGATCGGCGATTGCGCATCATTTGCTCGATCGCGGACACGAACCGTCGGTGCTGGACAATCTTTCCACAGGCTCGCGCGAGGCGATCCCCGCCGGCGTCGCGTTCGTGCACGCCGATTGCGGCGACGCCCAAGCCCTGGCGGAAGCGCTAGCCCTCACGCGGGCGGAAGGCGTCGTGCAGTT
>QKCS01000286.1 GCA_003246795.1 Alphaproteobacteria bacterium | reverse complement strand
CAAGATCGTCGCCTTGAGCTTCCTTCTGCTCGTCGGCTTCATCTTGGTCGCCGAGGCGATGGGAACGCCGATTCCGAAGGGCTACCTCTACTTCGCGCTCGGCTTCGCGGCGCTTGTGCAAGGCTTGATCCTCTGGGCGCAGGCGAGCGAGAAGCGGATTGAGACGCATGCCTCGGCCCACGGAGACAAGAAGGACGCGGCTTAGCCTTCGCCTCCATCGCACTCGGTGATGCGATCCGTCGGCGGCGCCTTGACGAACGCCTCGATTTCCGCCCACGTGTGCTCGGCTTTCAAGTCGCGCAGCAGCATGTGAAAGCCGTCGACGAAACAGGTGACGCGCACAGTTCCAGGCATCGCGGCGGCGGCATCGGCGATCGGCTTCGGCGGCACGACCTGATCGGCGGGCGCGTACAGAACAAGCGTCGGCAAACGCACCGCGGGCGCGGCGCGCCACGCGGCCTCCATGAGATCCACGAGCCCATAGACGGCGTCGACGCGCGTGCTCTTGATGACGTAAGGATCGCGGCCGAGCGCGATCAGCATCTTGGTGTTGTCGGACGGTTTGATGTTGAGGCCGCGCCCCGAAAGGCGGCCGCCGGGCGCGATTTGCATCATCACCCAAAGCGCGGAGCGCTTGAACACGTCGAGATTGGACCAGCCCCACAACGCCGGCGACACCAGTATCAAGTCGTCGGCGATCGGTTCTTCGCTTTCTCCGGCCGCCAGCATGGCAACGGCGCCGCCCATGCTTTCGCCAAGAAGAACGACGCGGGCGCCGGGGTGACGCGCGCGAACAAGCGCGAGAAACGTGCGCGCATCGGCGGCCATCCTCTCGTGACCCGGCCAACGGCCGTTTCCCTCGGTGCGACCGAAACCGCGCTGGTCGTAGGCGTAGGTCGCAACGCCGTGCACCTGCCAGAACTTCGCGGCGCCGTCGACAAAGCGGCCGTAGTCGTTCATGCCGTGCAGCGCGACGATCACGAATTTCGCATCCTCGAGAGGCCACACGCTCATGCCGAGGACGAAGCCGTCGTCGGCCATCCAGTGCCCGTCGTCGACGAAGCGCGGCGTCGTCGGACCCGGACCGGGCGCGAGCCCCTCTGCTGCGCAGGCGCCGAGCGCGACACAAAGCAGGAGGGCGGCGATCCGTTTCATGCCTTCACGATACGCGAAACGCGGCGGCGTAGGTGTGGCAGCAGTTCCTCTTCGAACCACGGATTTTTCTTGATCCAGGCGTTATTGCGCCAAGACGGATGGGGCAGCGGAACGAACGCGGGGCCATACTCGCGCCAGGCCTTCACGGTTTCCGTCAAAGTCGGTTTCGTCCTGCCCTTCAGGTGCCAACCTTGTGCGTAGGATCCAACAAGCACCGTGAGCTCGACACGCTTCAAGTTGGCGAAGACCTGCTCACGCCATGCCGGCGCGCACTCCTTGCGCGGGGGCAGATCGCCGCCCTTGGCGTCGAGGCCCGGAAAGCAGAACCCCATCGGCACGATCGCGATCCGTTTTTCGTCGTAGAACCTGTCCTTGTCGACGCCCAACCAATCGCGCAGGCGGTCGCCGGATGGATCGGTGAAGGGCATGCCGCTCGCGTGGACGCGGGTTCCCGGCGCTTGCCCCGCGATGACGAGACGGGCAGCTGGTTTGGCGCGCAACACCGGACGCGGCTCGTGCGGCAGGTGCGCCGCACAGAGGCGGCAAGCACGGATATCCTTCAGCAGGCGATCGAATGCCGCCGTCACGCCGCGTCCGCTTGGGCCGCGATCGCGGCGGGCACGGGAACCGGAAATTCGAGCAGCATCTGCGCCAACGCCTTGCCCTGCGGATCGTTGCGCAGACTCGCGATGCCGCCGCCGCCAAGCGCGTCGTAGAGCAGGAAATTAACGGCGTTGACGCCCGGCAGATCGAAACGCTCAACCTTGCCTTTGCCGCCTTCGAACAAGTGCACAAACCATTTCGCGACAGCGGATTCCGTGAGCGCGGCGCGAATGTACGGCCAGTACTCCGGCTTGCGCGCCATGACGCCGATATTCGAGTTGTTGCCCTTGTCGCCCGAACGCGCAAAGGCAAGCTTGATCAACGGCACGGTGCCCACCGTCGCCTCCGCCTTGGCGTCGATCTTCGGACGCTCGATCATCTTCGGATCGAAGCCGCCCGTCGTGTCGATGGCGCACGGGAACGTGTCGCCCGCGACGTGGACGGTGACGGTCACGTCCTTTTTCGGGATCAGGCACGAGAAGTGCCGCACAACTGGCGTGACTTTCGGGCGCAGTCCCGCATAGCCGGAGGTACCCGGCGCAAACGACGTTCCCGACGAGGTCAGCTCGCGCATCATGATCTCGAGCGGCTCTCTGCGCGTATGCTTCGCGGCCAGCTTCAAGATCGCCTCGCGCGCGTTCACATGATGCTTGTGCGGGCCGTACGAGTCTTCGTCGCCGAGCACCTCGATGCTCGTTTCCGTGAATGGACCCCAGTTGCGCTGGCGCAGGATGCCTTCCATGCGCGCAAGCACGGCTTCGCCGGTCCGGCGCGCCTTGGCGGCCGCGTCGATGCCGCCGATCGCGACGAGGTTGCCGACGCGATAGCCGTCTTCGTACGTC
>QKCS01000287.1 GCA_003246795.1 Alphaproteobacteria bacterium | reverse complement strand
GCACAACTTCGCGCGGTACGGACTGAAGGAACTCTACACCTCCGTCAGCCGTGTCGAAGACACGATGCCTGCCATCATGAACTTCCACCGTCAGGCGGCGGAATAGCGCTCCCGCCTGATTGCTTCCCACGACACGAGAGCCAAGGCGCTCCAGATGAGCGCGAACGTGATCGCGTGTGTGTGCGTGAACGACTCGCCGTACATGAAGACCGCGATGACCAGACTGATCGATGGCGCGAGGTATTGCAGAAACCCCATCGTGGACAGGCGGATCAGACGCGCGCCCGCCGCGAAGAGAAGCAACGGCACTGCCGTCACAGGACCGGCCAAGATCAAATAGACGTCCGTGAACAGGCTGACGTGCATGAACGCCCCCTGCTTCGTCGCCACGAGGTAGACGATGTAGGCGAGCGACGCCGGCGTCAGGATGATCGCTTCGACGGTCAGACCTTCCAGTGATTCGACGGGGACTGTCTTTCGGATCAGGCCGTAGAACCCGAAACTCACCGCGAGCACCAACGAAATCCACGGCAGGTAGCCCAGCGCGACCGTTTGATTGATCACACCCGCGAGCGCGAGTGCGATCGCGATCATCTGCAGGCGCGACAACCGCTCGCCCAGCAACGCGACGCCGAGGACGAAGCTCACCAACGGATTGATGTAGTAGCCGAGGCTCGTCTCGATGATGCGATCGGTCGTCACCGCCCAGATGAAGAGGCCCCAGTTGAAGGCGATGAGAATGGCGCTCAACAGAAGCGCCGCAAGCACCTTCCTCTTCTTCAGCGCCGCATAGAGCTTCGGGAGGCGATGCCAGGCCGCGAGCGCGGCTAGCGCGAAGATCAGCGTCCAGACGATCCGGTGCACGACGATTTCGACCGCATCGACATGTTCCAGGAACTTCCAGAAGATCGGGATCACGCCCCACACCACATAGGCGGTGGCGGCATAGGTGATGCCGACATTCATCGGGGCGCGCGCCGGCGTTGGCGCGGCGGGGTTGGTTTCGACAGTCATAGAGACCCTGGAACTCGATCTACTGGCGGCGGCGGGCCGCATGCCTGCCGTGGTCATTGAGATAGCGCTGACCGGCCGCCGTCACAACAACGCAAGTGACGCCCCTCTTCGTTTCACGCTGAATGAAATCGCGGTCCGCGGCGTCCTCCCAGACGGTCAGGCGCGGACAGGACGTCCGCCACGCTTCCATGGTCTGGTCATAGGTTCGCGGCGCCTGGGCGAGCCATTCGAGCATGTCGAGCAGCAGGGCTTCGGGTGCGTCGGTCATCGGCGCGGCCTATAGACGTAGCGGTCGTTCATGAACTCGGTGAGCACGGCGGCCGTCATCGGCGGCGGCAGCACGTTCAGGATCTGATTGAGCTCTGCCGCTTGGCGCGGCAGCTGACCGTTCTCGATGCCCGCCGCCTTGAGAAGATCGCCGAGCGTCGAGGGCTTGAGGTCGCCGGGCGCCATCTTGGCCACTTCCGCCGCGACCTTCGGTGCAATCTGACTGAAGCCTTTCGGACGCGCGGCGTCGGTCGCTTCGCCCAGAGCCGCTAGGAACTCCTGCGACTGGTCGAACGTCTTTTGGCCGATCGAGATGTGCACGTTCGGTTCGGAACCGTGATAGCCGAACTGCGGCTGCACGCCCCACCCGCGCGCCGCCATCTCGTCGATGATGTGGAAGCAGGAAAAGCCGTCGGACGTGAACGCCACCTGGTTGGAGTCGGGCTCACCCATCAAACGCAGGCCCGGGATTTCGCGAATGCCGTCGACGATCGTTCGCGTCGCCTTGTAGATGCGTTCGGCAAAGCGCAGGTAACCGTCGTCGCCGAGCGTGTTGAGTACGGCCCAGGCTGCCGCCATCGGGCCACCCGACTTCGCCGATTGGATCGTGGGGTTGATGATTGTGTAGCCGGTCCAATCGGCGGTCGCGAAGAGCTGATAGCGGCGCAGCTCCTTAGAGCGGTGTAGCACGACGGACGCGCCCTTCGGGCAGTAAGCGTATTTGTGGAAGTCCATCGACATCGACGTCACGCCGGGAACGCGGAAGTCGAACTCGCCGAGCTTGGCGCCGAGGCGCTTGAAGTAGGGCAACAGGAAACCGCCGATGCAGCCGTCGACGTGGAAGAGCAGATCGTGCTTCTGCGCGACCTTGGAGATCTCCTCAATTGGGTCGAGCACGCCGTGCGCATAGGACACCGCCGACGAGACGATCAGGATGGTGTTCGGCGTGATCGCCTTCTCGATGATCGCGGGGTCGGACTTGTAAGTCTTCGGGTGCACCGGCACCAAGACCTTCTTGATGCCCAGATAGTGGCAGCCCTTCTGAAAGGCCGCGTGGGCGGTTACCGGCAGGATCACTTCCGGCTCCTTGATGTGCGGCTTCTTCGCCCGCGAATAGTCGCGCGCGGTCTTGACCGCGAGCATGCACGATTCCGTGCCGCCGCTCGTGAAGCTGCCGACGACGCCGGGCACGTCGCCCAAATGCGCCGCCGCCATCGCGGTCAATTCGTTCTCGAGCTGCATGAGGCTGGGGAACGTCGCGGGGGCGAGCGCATTTTCGGTGAGGTAGCGCATGTAAGCCCATTTCGCGATCTCTTCGACGT
>QKCS01000237.1 GCA_003246795.1 Alphaproteobacteria bacterium | reverse complement strand
CATTCTCGGCGGTGCCGCCCTCGAAGGGTACGTCGTCGATCTTGCCGACGAAATCAATCAGCAATTGATCGCCTTCCTGCGCGGGCGCGTCGTCGCCCTTGGGCTCGAACGTCTTCTGCTGCGCGGCCAGGCGCTTGAGCGAGTTCATAACGTCTTCGTCGGAGACCTCGGTCATCGGACGGTTCAACGAAATCGTCGAGAGTTCGGCCAATTTGAAGTCGGGCATCAAATCGACGCCCATCGTGAAAATCAGATCCTCGCTTCCGTCGACGACCTTGTCGAACGTCGAAACGAGCTGGATCGAGGGCGACATCGCCGGACGCAGCGAACGTTCCTCGACGGCCTTTTGGCTGTATTCGGCGACAGCTTCCTGGACGATCTCGCCCATCATCGATTTGCCGAACGTCTTGCGCAGGTGGGCGACGGGAACCTTGCCCGGGCGAAAGCCTTTCAGCTGCACCTGGCCCTTCATGCCTTCGAGGCGCGAATTGAGCTTTTCGTCCAGGTCCTGATGACCAACCGTGATGCGAAATTCCCGGCGGAGCGGTTCGTTCACGGTCTCAGTGATTTGCATTGGCGTTGATCCTGCCTCGTTCAGCCTTGCCGCAACCAACATCTCTTTGGGGAGCGCGCGTGGTGCGGGCGGAGGGACTTGAACCCCCACGACTTGCGTCACTGGAACCTAAATCCAGCGCGTCTACCAGTTCCGCCACGCCCGCCCCGATCGATCCGCGGCGCGCGTACCCAATAAGACGCCAGCAAAAGCGTGCCGGTGTTCCTGTCGGAAAATGAGGGCGGTGTCTATAGCAGGGGTGCCCCCAAACGCAAAGCCCGCCTCAGGGCGGATTTCCGCCGGATTGCACAACTTCGGGCAGCAGGTCCGGCAGGTCCTCTGCGATGAGGCCGGGCCCTGCGAGCCTGCCGCTTTCGCCGTGGAGAAATGCGCCCGTCCGTGCCGCGTCGAAGGGGCCGACGCCTTGGGCCATCAGGCCCGCGATGATGCCGGCCAGAACGTCGCCCGCGCCGGCTGTCGCGAGGTCCGGCGGTGCGTTCGTGTTCACGACAGCCTCGCCCTCGGGTTTGGCAACGACCGTGTCGGGCCCCTTCAACAAGATGACGGCGCCGGCGCGCTTCGCGGCCGTGCGCGCCGCCTCGATCCGATTGACGGATCTGGCGAGGAGCCCGGGGAAAAGGCGCTCGAATTCACCCTCATGCGGCGTGAGAACGCAGCGCTCGTTGAGCAGTTTGAAGAGCGTCTCCGTTTCGCCGGCGAACGACGTCAGCGCGTCCGCGTCGAGGACCACGGACGCGGCGGAAGCAAGCGCGACCGCGGCTCGTTCCTGCGTCGACTTTCCGATTCCGTTTCCCGGCCCGACGACAAGCGCGTTGAGGCGTTTGTCCTTCAGCAGCGCTTCGAGGTCGAACGCCGTGTCGGTCTTGCGCACCATGATAGCGGTCAACGCCGGGCTCAACGTTTCGACGGCTTTGGCGTCGCCGACGACCGTGACGAGGCCCGCGCCGACGCGCAGTGCGCCGCGAGCTGCGAGGCGCGCTGCGCCGGTCGCGCTCGCCGGACCGCTGACCACGACGCAGTGACCGCGATGGTACTTGTGCATGTCCGCTTGCAGCGGCGTCGGCAGCGGCGGGTCCAAATTTTCAGTGCAGACGAGGTGCGGGCCCGCGGCAATGTTCCGCTCGGTCGCCAAGGCTTGCAGCATGCCGGCGGGGATGCCGATGTCGACGCAGACAATCTCGCCGCACGCGGTCCGCGCCGGGTAGAGGACATGAGCGGGCTTCTTGCGGAAGAAGGTGAGGGTGAGGGCCGCCGCCCATGGCCGCACGTCGTCGAGGAAGCGCGCTTGATCGCCGCCCACACCGCTCGGCACATCAACGGCGACGACCCGCGCATCGCTGGCCTCGATGTCCTCGAAGAGCTGGCTGAGTTCGGGGGAAAGGCCTCGCGACAGCCCCGCCCCGAAAACCGCGTCGACGAAGAGATCGCCGTGCACCGGCTCCTTCGGATCGAACGCTCGCGTCGGCCCGTTCCAGAGTTTCGCCATGGCCGCAGCTTCAGCTTTGAGCGCTTTGTGATCGCCGACCGTGACGAGTTCCACCAGCCAACCGCGCGCCTGCAGATGACGCGCAGCCACGTAGCCGTCGCCGCCGTTGTTGCCGGGGCCGCAAAGGACGGTCGTACGCCGCGGCGTCCAGCGTTTGACGATTTCATTGGCGATTTGACGGCCGGCGTTTTCCATCAACGTCGACGTCGGCACGCCGGACGCCGCCGTCAGCCGGTCGATTTCAGTGAGTTCGGCGCAGGTGAGAATCTCGGGGCCAGGCGTCCACATGCGATCTCAGATATCGGATGGATGGCGGTCCGCCAAGTTGAGCAGTTTCTCCAGCGCGTGGCTCGCTTGAAGGACGCGCGCGTCGTCGCCCATGCGGCCGACGATCTGGATGCCGATCGGCAAGCCGTCCTTCGTGAAGCCGCACGGCACGCTGGACGCCGGTTGCGTCGTCAGATTGAAGGGATAGGTGAAGGGGGTCCACTCGGCCCAGAACATGCCCTTCGGGTCGAAGGGCGTGACGAGCGGCGTGTCGAACGGC
>QKCS01000313.1 GCA_003246795.1 Alphaproteobacteria bacterium | reverse complement strand
TTCGATCCGCTCGCGGCCTGTCGAGACCGGCCACTCCGCGTAGGGGGCGATCCTGCCGTCGGCGTCGCGCTGAAACACGAACATGCGCTGCGCGAACGGACCGCGGTTCGACTTGCTCACATACATGAAGAGATCGAAGTAGCTTTCGATCTCGTCGGGCACCGTTCCGAAGAGGCGACGCTCGGCGACCGCGACGAGCGGCACGCCGTCGTCCACGCGCACGACTTCACGCGTCGGGGCCGTCGGCTCGCGAACCAAGCTCACCTTCGTCGCGGGCACACCATCGTTGGCGACGCGGCTCGCGCCCGTCGCGAGCGCGAATCGAATCGGGTTTGCCTCGGTCTTTGCTTCTTTCCGTGCGGGCCTGACTGTTTGCGGCGCGGCCGTGCGTTCGGTGCGCGGCAACCCCGGCGGTATCACGGGTTTGGTCAGCGAATAAGGTGCAATCGTGTTGGGCGTCGGGGCGAAATAGGGCTCGGGAGCGAAGATCGGAACAGCCCAGGGCGCGGATTCCGCTTCGGCGCGGGCTCTCAGTGGATCTTGGCTGCCAACACTACCGGCGGAGATCAGAACGCCAAACACTGCCAAAGCAGCGATTGCCTTGAGACGCGGCATGAAGCCCCCAACTCAGCTTCGTCCCCGCGTCGGTTCTGATCCCCATCAGCAGCCGACCCCTTCCATATTTCAAACCTGAAACAATTTGCCTCCAGTTGCAATTATCCAATGGAGGTAAGTTCACAAAAATCGTGCCTGCATCAACAGTTCGTCGTGAAAGCTTCCATCGACGTTTAACTCACGTTGAAGTTGTCCACACGCGACAAAGCCGAAGCGTTCGTACAACCGCTGTGCGGCGAGGTTGCCCGCACTCACTGTCAGAGTTGCAGCGTGCGCGCCCTTCGCGCGAAGCCACTCCATTGCAGATTGCAGCAAGGCGGCGGCAACCCCTTTCCGGCGAAACCGTTCCCGGACGTAAACAGCGCCGATGTCGCCGATGTGGGCTCGCTTCATCCGGGGATTGAGGGACACAACGATGAGACCGGCGAGCTCGCCGTCGCACGCCGCGCCGAGCGAGCAGGCGGGGCCGGCCAAGCGCGCGCGCCACCAGGCGAGCGGCTGTGGCGCCTCTTCTTCCCACGAGCTGCCGAAATTTTCCGGCGACAGCCGCAGACCCTCAAGACGTAGATCGCGCACCGCCTCAGCGTCCGCAGCCGTCAGCACCCGGACGCGCGCCTCACTCATGCGGCCCCGCCGCCGAAACGTTCCTCCCACTCCGCGATCTGCTCCGGCGTCAATTTGACGAACAGCACCTCGCCGGGTTTTGGGGGATCGAACGTGTGGCCCGGCGTGATCGCGCCGATTTCATTCGCGATCAAGTCCTTGGGCCAGGTGAGCTTCGCGGGATCGAGGCGCAGAGACTTCGCCATGGCCTGCGCCGAGTGCGGAATGATCGGCGACGATAAGGCTGCGAACAGGCGAATGAGGTTGAACGCGACGCGCACGCTGACGGCGGCGGCGTTCTTGTCTGTGCGGATCGTGGTCCACGGCGCGGCGTCGGCAAGGTACTCGTTGCCCAGGACCCAGATCGCGCGCAGTTCGGCCGCCGCCTTGCGCAACTGAATGTCCTCGAGCAGCGCTGTGTACACGCCGAACCGGCGTTCCAGCTCCTGGACGAGCTTCACCTCTTTCGCGCCGGGGGTGCCGCCGTCGGGCACGCTTGCACCGAACTTGCTTTGCGTGAACTTCAGCGTGCGATTGACGAAGTTGCCCAGGACGTCGGCGAGGTCCTTGTTCACGGTGTCGGCGAAATGCTGCCACGTGAACGAAGAGTCCGCGCTCTCCGGCGCATTGGCGATCAAGTACCATCGCCAATAGTCGGCCGGCAGGATCTCGAGCGCCGCATCCATGAAGACGCCGCGCTTTTGGCTCGTCGAGAATTTGCCGCCGTAATAGTTGAGCCAGTTGAAGCCCTTGATCTGATCGACGAGCTTCCACTTCTCGCCGGAACCCAAGATCGTCACCGGGAAGCCGACCGTGTGGAAGGGCACGTTGTCCTTGCCCATGAATTGCACGTAGCGGACGTTCGCCTGCGCGTCGTCGCCGAACCACCACGCCTTCCAGTCACGCGAATTCGCGCCGGGAGCGGCGTCGGACCATTCCTTCGTCGCGCCGATGTATTCGATCGGCGCGTCGAACCAGACATAGAAGACCTTGCCCTTTAGCGCCTCGACGTCGGGTCTCTTGCCGTCGGGGTTCGGGCCCCAGGTTTCGGCATTGACGGGCACGCCCCACGCGAGGTCGCGCGTAATGCCGCGATCCTGGAGCCCTTCATCGAGCCACTTCAACGCGATCGACGAGACCAGGTTCGGCCATTCGGTCCGCGCGCCGATCCATTTGCGCAGATCGTCAACGAATTTGGATTGCTTGAGAAAGAGGTGCTTCGAGTCGCGGAGTTCGATTTCCGTCGAGCCCGACAACGCGGAACGCGGTTCTTTGAGATCCGCCGGGTCGAGCACGCGCGTGCAATTCTCGCACTGGTCGCCGCGCGCGCGGTCGTAGCCGCAATGCGGACACGTGCCGATCACGTAGCGGTCCGGCAGGAAGCGGCCGT
>QKCS01000009.1 GCA_003246795.1 Alphaproteobacteria bacterium | reverse complement strand
GACGCCGTTCGCGGCGTGTGAGCGCATCAACTGATGTACGACCCCTATTCAGTACTTGGCGTTGCACGGTCGGCGAGCGAAGACGACATCAAACAGGCGTTTCGTTCGCTCGCGAAACGATTCCATCCGGACACAAGCGAAGGCTCGGCCGACAAAGGGCGGCGTTTCAAGGATCTTTCGATCGCCTATCAGATCCTCGGCGATCCGGCGAAGCGGCGTTCGTACGACCGCGGCGAGATCGACGCGCACGGCAACCCGCGCCCGGGCTACACGTCTCCCGAGCCCGAAGCGGAAGCCGAAGAGGTTCACGCCGAAACGGCGACGAAGACGCAAGCCAAGAACGGTACGAAGACGAACGGCGACGGGACAAGTTCGGCGTTTCGCAATGCGTTCGAACGCGCGTTCGGCGTCGGCTCGGCGAGCGAACAGAAGAAGAGCCGCGTCGAAGACCTGTTCTCCGAGTTCTTCGGCGAGCGTTCGGCGGGACGCAAGAAACCGTCGCCCGGCAAAGGGCTCGACAGCCACTACGATCTTTCGATCACGTTCGAAGAAGCGGCGCTCGGCGGAACGCGGCGCGTGAAGCTGCCCGGCGGCAAGCGCTTCGACGTGAAGATTCCGATCGGCGTGCGCGACGGACAGAACATTCGTCTGCGCGGCTTGGGCGAACCCGGCATCCCCGGCGGCCAGGCCGGCGATGCGATGATCACGATCAAGATCGAACCGCATCCCTACTTTCGGCGCGAAGGCCACGACATCCACCTCGATCTGCCGGTGACGCTGAACGAGGCGTTGCACGGCGCGAAGGTCAAGGTGCCGACGCTGAACGGGTCGGTGACGATGGTCATTCCGCCGGGCGCGAACGCGGGACAGGTCTTTCGCCTCAAAGGCAAAGGCATCCCGGGCTATTCGATCCACCCGGCGGGCGATCAGTTCGTGACGCTGCAGATCGTGCTTCCCGACCAGGCCGACCAGAACCTGAGCGACATCGTGAAGCGGTGGGAAACGGCCCACCCCTATCACCCGCGCCGGAAGTTCGGCGAACTTTGACGCTTGCGCGCGCCCGCGCCGCGCAGTGAATTCGAGCCATGAGCAAGACAGATCTCGACGCGCTCGCCGCGCGTCTGCTGCACCATCGCGGGCCCACGCTTCAGCCCGGCGATTCCGTGGTGCCGGAAATCGTTTCGACGGCCGTCTTCCATCTACCGGGCAACCCCTCGAACGCAGCGTTCCAATACGGGCGCTATCACAATCCGACATGGGAGGCACTCGAGGACCCGCTCGCAATTCTCGAAGACGCCGAGGTTTTAACGTTCCCCTCCGGCATGGCTGCGGTGGCGGCCGTGCTCGTCACGTGCTCGACCGCGGGCGGGCGCATTCTGTTGCCGGCCGACGGCTATTTCGCCGTGCGCGCTCTCTCCGAGCAATTCTTGAAACCGTTTGGCGTGACGATCGATACGCGTCCGACCGCCGCGTTCCTCGACGGCGGCTTCGAAGGATATCAGCTCGTGCTTGCCGAGACGCCGTCGAACCCTGGGCTCGACGTTTGCGACATCGCGGCGGTCGCGAAGGGTGCAAAGGCGGCCGGCGCCGTCTTCGCCGTCGACAACACGACGATGACGCCGCTGGGGCAGCGCCCGCTCGATCTCGGCGCCGACGTCGTCGTCTGTTCGGACACGAAGGCGGTCAACGGGCACTCTGACACGCTCTTGGGGCACGTCGCCACGCGCAACGGCGCGCTCATGGCGCGGTTCAAAGAGTGGCGGAAATATTCGGGCACGATTCCCGGCGCATTCGAAGCGTGGCTTGTCTTCCGCGGACTGGAAACGCTGGAAGTGCGGTTTGCGCGGATGTGCGCAACAGCCGCTGTGTTGGCCGAGCGCTTGGCCGGCCACAAACGCGTCGCGGCGGTGCGCTATCCGGGTCTGAGGACCGACCCCGCCCATGCCGTGGCGGCGCGCCAGATGGCCGCGTTCGGATCGATGTTGTCGCTGACCTTCGGCGACGGGGCCGCCGCCGAGCGGTTTATCGACGGCTGCCCCCTGATCCAGCCCTCGACCAGCTTCGGCGGCGTCAGGACCTCGGCGGAACGGCGGATCCGGTGGGGCGACGCGGTGCCGGAGGGCTATGTCCGGCTGTCGGTGGGGATCGAACCCGTAGAAACCCTGTGGCGGGCCATGGCCGAAGCGCTGGAGAAACTTGGCTAATTTCAGTCGGTTAGCGCCAAATTAGACTTCTGAGTCTAATTTCGTTGCGTCCGGCCGACCTTCGATATTAGGTCATTGGACTCCTGAGTCCAGTCGACGATGCGCAAGTACGCCCTTCCCGTTCTTGGAACGATCGCGGGCCTGACGGCTCTCTACGTGGTCGCGATGTGGCTTGCGGTTTGGCGTTTCGAGGTTTCGACCGACGACGCCTACGTCCAGGCCGATATCGCGGCGATCGCGCCCAAGCTCGCCGGCTATGTCGAGAAGGTCGCGGTCGAGGACAATCAGCGGGTCAAAGCCGGCGACATTCTGCTGACCCTGAACACATCCGACATCAAGCCGAAGGTCGAACAGGCCGCCGCCTTGGTCGAAGCGCGCAAGGCGGCCGTGGAGAACACCGACGCGAAGCTCAAGCTTCAGCGGT
>QKCS01000324.1 GCA_003246795.1 Alphaproteobacteria bacterium | reverse complement strand
CAACATCGTTCTGAATTTCATCGTCAAGGGACCGGAGAAGTTGACGCTCTGGGTCGGCCTCTTGACGCCGTTGCCGCTCGCCCCTCCTCATGCTGACCGGTCTCTACCTCTTCGCCCTGCCCTGTCTGCGGCGCGGCGCAGCCTCGTGAGCAGACGATGAAGAAGAACGCGCCGACGCCGCAAGCGGAAGACGCACCGCGCCTGATCGACGCGCGCATCAAGGGCCTGGGCGATTGGCGCGGCCGGGCGCTCGCCCGCGTGCGCGCACTCATCAAGGAGGCCGACCCCGGCATCGTCGAAACCGTGAAGTGGCGCAAGCCGTCGAACCCGATGGGCGTGCCGGTGTGGGAGCACGACGGCATCGTCTGCACCGGCGAAACCTACAAGGCCGCCGTGAAGCTGACCTTCGCGCACGGCGCCGCCCTCCCCGACCCCGCGCGACTCTTCAACGCCGGGCTCGACGGCGGTACGCGCCGCGCCATCGACATCCGCGAGACCGCGAAGATCGGCGAGAAGGCGTTCAAGGCGCTGATCCGCGCCGCCGTCGCGTTGAACGCCGCGCGCACGAAGAAGCCCAAGAAGGCGTAAAGCGGCACTGGAATCGGCCCGATCGCACGCGCGGCGTTGGACCGGAGGCGAGGCGACGCTATAACCGACCTTCTTCCGGAGCGACCGCTCGCATGGCCGCAGATACGGCGTCCCGCAAACTCGCCACCATCGTCGCGCTCGACGTCGCTGGCTACTCCGCGCGCACGGAGGCGGACGAAGCGAAGACGACGGCGGAGGTCACGGCGCTCCGCCGCGTCATCGAAACCATCGCCGCGGCGCACGGCGGGCGCGTGTTCAACACGGCGGGCGACGGCTTCATGCTCGAGTTCGGGTCGAGCCTCGCGGCTGTCGAAGCCGCCTTCGAGTTGGCCGCGACCTGCGAACCGAAAGTGCGCGTCGGCGTGCATCTGGGCGACGTCGCGGTGCAGCCGAACGGCGATCTCTTGGGTCACGGCGTCAACGTCGCCGCACGCTTGATGGCGCAAAGCGACCCCGGCGGGGCGCTGGTCTCGGCCGACGTCAGACGCACGATCCGCGGACCGCTCGCCGAACGTCTGGTGTCGCGCGGGCCGCTGCGGCTCGCCAAGATGGCGGAGACGATCGAGGCCTTCGCGCTCGGCACCGTGGCCGCGGCGACGGCCCCAGCACCCGCGCCGGCGGATGAACACATCCTCGGCGTGCTGCCCTTCGACAATTTGTCGACTGACCCCGAGATGCAGTTCTTCTCCGACGGGGTCAGCGAGGAAATCATTCAGCGCCTGTCGCGCGGCGCCAAGCTGAAGGTCGTCGGCCGCACCTCGAGCTTCCAGTTCCGCGGCGAGAAGAAGGGCGAGGCGGCGCGCGCGCTGCGCTGCAGCCACGTGCTCGACGGCTCGGTCCGCCGCGCGGGCGCCCGCGTGCGCATCGCCGCCCATTTGGTCGAGGCTGCCTCGCATACGACGATCTGGTCGGACCGCTACGACCGCGGCCTCGACGACACCTTCGCCGTGCAGGACGAAATCTCCGAAGCGATCGCCAAAGCGCTTCACGAAACCTTCACGAGCTTCTCGACCAAAGCGATCGACCCCACGGCCTACGACTTCTATCTGCGCGCGAGCAACAAGACGTTCGGCCCGGACGAATTGCGGACGAACATCGCCCTGCTGGAGGCCGCGACCGAACGCGCCCCGGGCTTCGCGGAAGCCTGGGGAAGATTGGCGTACTGGCGCGCCTGGGCGCGCTTCTACGAGCCTTTCGCCAAGCGCAAGGCGAGCGCGGCCGCCATCCAACGCGACGCCGAGCGCGCGCTCACGCTTGATCCGCAGAATGTCGATGCATTGACCGCGCAATACTTCGCGGCTCCGCCCTACGGCGATTTCATCCGCACCGACGCGATCATGGAACGCATCCGCGGCAATCCCGGCCGCGCCGACGGCCACGGCTTCGTCGGCTGGCACGCGCGCACCGTCGGGCGCACGCGCGAGTGTCACGAGGTGACGGAACGCGTCTATCGCCTGGATTTGCTGAACCCGATGTATGCGAACGCCGCCGCCTTGGCGCGCATGGCGGTCGGGCGCGTCGCCGAAGCCGTGCCGCTGCTCGAAGACCTGCTCGCGCGCGCGCCGGAGATGAGCTTTCCCGTCGCGAACCTCATGCGCGCCTATGCGTTCCTGAACGATTGGGCGGCGATCGACCGCTTGCTCGATCCGGCCGCGAACCGTCCGCTGCGCGAATTCGTCGACGGGTTGACCTTCATCAACGCCAAGCGCGATCCGTCGCCCGAAAACGTCGGCAAGATACGCGAGGCGCTCGACGCGCACGCCGCGCGCACCGGCTGCGTCGACATCTCGCGCATCGTCTATGCCGCGCATCTTGGCCTGACCGAGGACGTCTATCGCGTCATCGAGAACGCGCGCTTGGGGCCCCGCGGCGCCGCCGGCGACGCTATGGGACCCGACGGCTATCGCACCGGCATTCTCTTCTGGCGCATTATGCCCGAGATCCGCAACGATCCCCGCTTCGTCAAACTCTGCGCCCGCCTCGGCCTCGTCGAATTCTGGGTCGCCACGCAAAGATGGCCCGACTGCGCCGACGACGTGCCCT
>QKCS01000205.1 GCA_003246795.1 Alphaproteobacteria bacterium | reverse complement strand
CCGTTCGACGCGTCGATGTGCCGGATGGGACTGATGCTGTTTCCTTCGCCGTCGAAAGCCTTGGAGGCCGTTCGACGAGTGCTGAAGCCCGGCGCGCGTTTCGCGGCGCTCGTCTTTACGACGCCGGCAAACAGTCCCCTCCTGGCGCAACCGATGGCGATTCTGCTGCGCCACGCCGGCAAGTCGCCGCCTGCGCCCGGGCAACCCGGATTGTTCGCGTTGGGCGCGAACGGAGCCCTTGAGAGTCTGATGAAGGACAACGGCTTCGTCGGTGTGGAGGCAAAAACCATGCGAGCCCGGCTTGCGCTGCCGAGCGCGGCCGACGCTCTGCGGCTGCTCCAAGAAGCCGCCGGGGCCTACCGCGCCGTCGTGGCGGACCTTAGTGATCAGGCGAAATCGAACGCCTGGGAGGAGGTCCGTCAATGCCTGACGCGATTCGAAGCCGGCGGCAGCTTCGAGACGGAGCTGGAGGTCGTCATAGGATCGGGGGCCCGCCCCGGCTAGTTTCGAAGACCGGAACGACGGACACGCGAGCGCGTCGTAGAGAGAATGCGCCGCCAACAAGGGGAACCGCACGATGACGCACCGCGCGCGCACGCTCGACGAATGGAACGTTACCCGCGACCGCCTCTTCGCGCGCGAGGAGATCGACGCCGCGATCAAATCCTACAGGCCCGAGCTGACCGACGTCGTCATCGCGCCCTACGGCAAGTGCGGCACGACCTGGCTGCAGCAGACGTTTCACACGCTGCGCACGCGCGGCGACATGGATTTCGACGACATCTGGCGCGTCGTGCCGTGGATCGAAACGGCGGTCGGACTCGGCCTCGACGTCAACGCGCCCCAGCGCGCCCGCCCGCGCGGCTTCAAGAGCCACCTGCCCTACGACTCTCTGCCCAAGGGCGCGCGCTACGTCGTCTCGTTCCGCGACCCGAAGGACGCGGTCGTCTCGTTCTATCACTTCATGTCGGGCTGGATGATCGAGCCTGGTGCCGTGCCGCTCGACGCCTTCGTCCAATCATGGATGCGCCGCGGCCCAAGCGGCCCGGCGTCGTACTGGTCGCACCTCTTGAGCTGGTGGGCTGAACGCGACAACCCGAACGTCCTGCTGCTCTCCTACGAACACATGAGCGACGAACCGGAAGCGCACATCCGCGCGCTCGCCGCCTTCTGCGGCATCGACCTCGACGACGAGCTTCTGGCGCTGACGTTGGAGCGCACGTCCATCGCCTACATGCTCGCCCACAAAGACCGCTTCGACGACGCGATGGTGCGCAAACTGTCGGAGGACCGCTGCGGCCTGCCCGCCGGCAGCGACAGCGCCAAGGTCCGCAAAGGCGGCACCACCGGCCGCCAGGAACTCGACGCCAAGACCGCCGCCGAACTCGACGAACTCTGGCGCGCGCAGATTGCCCCGGTCACGGGCTTTGCCGACTACGCCGCCCTCGACGCCGAAGTCCGCCACCGCGTTCGCGCCAAAGCCTGAGGTAACCAATGCGCCACCACCGGCGCGAGCAGCAGCGCGACGATGGCAAGAGTTTCGGTCGCGGCTCTGCTTTTAGACGGCGCCGGGATTGCTGCTGACGGTGGCGATCCATCCGATTTGCAGCAACGCCAAGACCGCCAGCGCACCCCAATGGCGGCGGGACGGTTCGACCAGACCATCACGGCAAAGACCGACAGCGCCGCCGCGGAACGCGACCAGAACGCCGACCGGCGCGATCGGAGAAACGACGCCGATCGTTACAATCTCCTGCACGCCGCCAAGGACGATCCACGCGCCCAACAGACCGTACACCGCGCGCCGCACGCCGAAATAATAGTCCCGCATGTTCTCGGTCCCACCGCGGGGCGGAAGAATCAAGGCGGCCGCGCCCACCTGAGTCAGCGCTATCATCAGCGCGAGAAAGAACGTGACGAACGTGTACGCGACGCCGCGATAGAACCAAAAAGTCCAGGTGCTCTGAACCAAGGCGACGAGAAGGAGCGCCGAAGCCGCGATCTGCAGCGGATAGATCTTCGTCTGCGCGCGCTGGACGTATTGGCGCGCCCAACCCGCGAGCAGGCTGGACACGCCGAAGGCGACCACGAAGGACACCAGCAAGGTGACGTAACTGAATTGATCCATGATTTTCGTCGCCTATCGTTCTTGCGCGTGGGCGCCCGACCCTATTTTTCGAGGTAGCCGCGCTCGGCGTAGGGGAAGCCGTTCAGCGAAGCCAGCTTGCCATCGCGCGCCGCATTCGGACAACGGGTCGCGTCTGTCCCGGCAATCAAATCCCGTAGCGGTCGAACACCCGCTCGGCCCGGTCGAGTTGACGCGTCACGTCGTCGGGGCGGTGAACGATCGCCGAGGCCGTACACTTCAGGGCCAGAAGCGCAACGTACGCGCGTAGCACCTGCGGATCGAAGCCCGCGCCGTCGACGACGTCCCAGATCCGCTGGCCGTGACCGTCGAGGTCGAAGGCGAACGCGACGAGATCGAACCGATGGTCGCCCGTGCACGCGCCCTCCCAATCGATGATGCCGGAAAGCGCGCCGCCGTCGACGAGAATGTTGTCGGTGTGCAGGTCGAGGTGAACGAGCCCGTCGTCGGGAAACCGATGTGGCTCGGCGTCGGCACCCACCCGTCTCGGCCG
>QKCS01000284.1 GCA_003246795.1 Alphaproteobacteria bacterium | reverse complement strand
GAAATCGAAATGCGCCGCGAAATCCGGATAGCCGCCGTGCGCCGTCATCTGATGGAAGACGTCGTCGCCGGGCGGATGCTCGTGATCGGTCGGATCATGCTCATGATCGGCGTCGTGATGGTCCGTGTGATCCTGGGCGTCCCAAGAACTGACGGCAGCCGTCACAGCCGTCGTGCAGCGGCGGTCCGTCGAAAGCGTCGACGGCGCACCAACCGCCCCGGCTTCGGCCGCGGACGCGTGAGAATCATGCGCGCTGGCCGGACAGGCGCCAAGAACGGCCCCCGCCAGAAGACAAACGATCACCAGCAACCCACGCATCTACAAGTTGGCCCTACCCAAGGCGGCTCGACTCATTGGCGGAATGAGCCTGCGGGTCAAGTATTAACGGCCGGTTTAGGTGAACTTTCCTGGCCGCGTGCGGCCCACGAGGCGCAACATCCGTCGCAGTTCCGCCATCGAACGGAGACCGCCGGACACGACCCGTGCACTGGCCTACAATGACGCGCATTGCTATCTCTTTCCCCATGAGCGTCCGCCCCTACCGCGACATCGCCCGCCGCAAGAGCCGCAAGATCCGGGTCGGATCCGTAGAGGTGGGCGGCGACGCGCCGATCAGCGTGCAGTCGATGACGAACACGCTGACGTCCGACGCGGCCGCGACCATTCGCCAGATCAAGGCGCTGGAGGCGGCGGGCGCCGACATCGTGCGCGTCTCGTGCCCGGACGAGGAATCGACGGCGGCGCTGAAGTCGATCGTGCGCGCGACGAACGTGCCGATCGTCGCCGACATTCATTTTCACTACAAACGTGCGATCGAGGCGGCGGAGGCGGGCGCCGCGTGCCTGCGCATCAATCCCGGCAACATCGGGTCGGCGCAGCGCGTGCGCGAAGTCGTGAAGGCGGCGAAGGACCACGGCGTCTCGATGCGCATCGGCGTCAACGCGGGTTCGCTCGAGAAAGATCTTCTGGAGCGCTACGGCGAACCGTGCCCCGAGGCGATGGTCGAAAGCGCGCTGAACCACGCGCGTATTCTGGAAGACAACGATTTCCGCGAATTCAAGATCAGCGTGAAGGCATCCGACGTCTTCTTGGCGGTGGCGGCATATCAAGGGCTCGCCGAGGCCTGCGACCACCCGCTGCATTTGGGCGTGACGGAGGCGGGCGGCCTCATGGTCGGCACGGTGAAGTCGTCGATCGGCATCGGCTCGCTGCTGTGGGCGGGCATCGGCGACACGATTCGCGTGTCGTTGTCGGCCGACCCGGTCGAGGAAATTCGCGTCGGCTTCGACATTTTGAAGTCGTTGGGCCTGCGTCACCGCGGCGTCAACATCGTCGCGTGCCCATCCTGCGCGCGCCAAGGCTTCGACGTCATCAAGACCGTCGCGATCCTTGAAGACCGCCTGAAGCACGTGACGACGCCGATGTCGCTGTCGATCATCGGCTGCGTCGTCAACGGCCCGGGCGAGGCGGCGCAAACGGATCTGGGCTTCACCGGCGGCGGCGCGGGCGCGGGCATGGTCTACGTGGCGGGAAAACCCGACCACAAGATGGACAACGCGAAGCTGATCGACCATATCGTCGAACTCGTTGAAAAGAAGGCCGCCGAGATCGAGGCCGCGCGCCAAGCCGCGCCCCGCGAACTCACGCCTGCGAAGTAGCTGCACCGAGTACCGACGTTGATCGCCGAAGCCCAAATCGAGCGCATTCTCGACCGCTATGCCGAAATCGAGGCCCGCATGGCCTCCGACGCCGGCGCTTCGTTCGCGAAGCTCGCGAAGGAATACGCCGACCTCGGCCCCATCGTCGCCAAGGCCAAAGAAGTGCAGGCCATGCGCGCCGAGTTGAAGAACCTGACCGCGATGGCGTCAGACGCCGCCGCGGACGCGGAGTTACGCGCGATGGCGAGCGAGGAACTCGTCGACCTGAAGCGTCGCCTACCGGATGCCGAGCGCGAGTTGTCCATCCTGATGCTGCCCAAGGACGCAGCCGACGCGGGCAGCGCCATCCTCGAAATTCGCGCGGGCACCGGCGGCGAAGAGGCCGCACTCTTCGCGGGCGATCTTCTGCGCATGTATCAACGCTACGCGCAGCTCCAGGGCTGGCAGTTCGAGATCATGAGCGAAAGTCCGTCGGACCTCGGCGGCTACAAGGAAGTCATCGCGAGCGTCAACGGCAACGGCGTCTTCGCGAAGCTCAAGTTCGAGTCGGGCGCGCACCGCGTCCAACGCGTCCCCGAAACCGAAGCTTCAGGTCGCATCCACACGTCGGCCGCGACGGTCGCGGTGATGCCGGAAGAGGCGGGCGACGTCGACTTCGACATCAACGACAGCGATTTGCGCATCGACGTCTATCGCGCGTCGGGCGCCGGCGGCCAGCACGTCAACAAGACGGAATCCGCGGTGCGCATCACGCACTTGCCCACCGGCGTGGTCGTCGCGATGCAGGAAGAGAAGTCGCAGCACAAGAACAAGGCGAAGGCGATGAAGATCCTGCGCGCCCGCATCCTCGATGCCGAGCGCGAGCGCCTCGACAAGGAGCGCGCCGCCGACCGCAAGGATCAAGTCGGCTCCGGCGACCGGTCGGAGCGCATCCGCACCTACAACTTCCCGCAAGGCCGCTGCACCGACCACCGCATCAACCTGACGCTCTACGAACTC
>QKCS01000185.1 GCA_003246795.1 Alphaproteobacteria bacterium | reverse complement strand
GACGGCGGCGTTCAACCGCGTCGTAGAATTCTGGTCGGCCTATCTGTTGGCGGGGTGGACGAACGACGATTGGCGTCTCGCGGCGCGCGCCGAACTCTTCGGCACAGACGCGACCCGCAACGTCTATGCGACGAACGCACACGAAAATCTGCCGGACTTCGGCGGCTACGGTCACGCCTTCACGCTGTCGGCGGCGTGGTTGCCGGCCGACTGGGTCCGCCTCAGCGGCGAGATTCTCTACATCGACAGCCACCGCCCGCTGCGCCTCGACGCGGGCCTGAGTGCGCGGTCGCGCGAGACACAGACACAGCTCGCCGCGCGCTTCTACTTCTGATCGCTATTGCATGAACCAGCCGTGGCTCACGACCACGGACTGGCCGGTCAAGGCGTTAGATGGGAACGAGGCGAAGAAGAGCGCGAGTTCGGCGACGTCGTCGGTCGTCGTGAATTCGCCGTCGACGGTTTCCTTCAACATCACGTTCTTGATCACCTCTTGTTCGGAAATGCCGAGTTCCTTCGCCTGTTCGGGGATCTGCTTGTCGACGAGCGGCGTGCGCACGAAGCCCGGGCAGATGACGTTGGCGCGTACGTTGTGGGCCGCACCTTCCTTCGCGACGACCTTCGCGAGGCCGATGAGGCCGTGCTTCGCGGTGACGTAGGGCGCCTTCAGGGGCGAGGCCTCCTTCGAATGGACGGAGCCCATGTAGATGATGCTGCCGCCCGTCTTCTGTTTGTACATCTGGCGCACGGCGGCGCGCGTGGTCAGGAACGCGCCGTCGAGATGGATCGCAAGCAGCTTCTTCCATTTCGCGAATTCGAAGTTTTCGATGTGCTCGACGATCTGGACGCCGGCGTTCGAGACCAGCACGTCGATCGAACCGAAGGCGCGCACGGCCTTGGCCATGCCGGTGTCGACTTGTTCCTCGTCGGTGACGTCCATGGACAGTCCGATCGCCCTGGACGGGCCGCCAAGTTCCTTGGCGACGGCGTCGGCGCCGTCCCGGTTCAAGTCGGCGATGACGATCTTCGCGCCTTCGCGGGCGAAAACGGTGGCGATCTCCTTGCCGATGCCGCTGGCGGCGCCGGTGACGACGGCGATTTTGTCTTTCAAACGCATGGGGTGTTCCTTTGCTTGATGATGCGTCCGGCGGCTATTGGCGGCCGTCGACCGCGACGTCGAACGTGAACACGCCTTCGGGGTTCGTCGGGTGTTCGAAGATCCCGCGGTGGCGGAGCGTGCGCGTGGCGTCGTTGAAGCCGGCGCGCCAGTGCTCCTCCATCGTGAGGCGTGAGAATTCGAAGTCCTTGGTGTCGCCTTCGTAGTTCTGCGGGCGATAAATCAAATGTACGATGTTGTAGACGTGGTGGTCCGGTGCATCGTCGAGGATGCGGACGGCTTCGGTGTCTCTGAGTTCGGGCGGCAGCTTCGGCAGAAGGTCTTCGATCGCGCGGCGCAGCCTTTGCACTTCCGTGAGCCAGGTCGTGCCGGCACGGGTGCGGCTCGAGTATTGGATTTCCTTCTGCCGGGTCGCCACTTCGTTCAGTGTGCGGGGAAAGCGGCCGCGGGCGCTCCACAGGTCGACCTGAAAGGCCAACGTGTCGTGCGGTGGGCCGTTCTCGAAAATCCATTGCAGCGGCGTGTTGGAGACGAGACCGCCGTCCCAATAGTATTCGCCTTCGATTTCGATCGCGGGAAAGCCGGGCGGCAGCGCGCCGCTGGCCATGATGTGCTCGTGACCGATGCGATGCGTGTCCGGCGTGAAGTAGACGAAATTGCCGCTGCGCACGTTGACGGCGCCGACGCTCAGATACGTTTCCTTCGCGTTGATCCGGTCGAAATCGATCAAATGCTCCAGCGTCGTCTTCAGTTCGTGCGTGTCGTAGTAGCTCGTCGCTTCGATCTTGCCCGGCGGTTCGAGCCACGCCGGTGGCAAGCGCGGTTTGAAGAAGCCCGGCGTGCCGGTGGCCGCGGTGAAGGCGGAGCTCATTCGATTGACCACGGTGCGCAACGCGTCGCCTTGCGCGTACGCTGCTTGCCATTCGAATGGCGACGCCGTGAGTCCGTTCCAGAACGCGTGTAGCTTTCGTGTGCGGTCTCCAGGTGCGTTGCCGGCGATGATCGCGGCGTTGACGGCGCCGATCGAGATGCCGGCAATCCAAGTCGGACGAACGCCGGCTTCAGCCAACGCTTCGTAGACGCCGCCTTGGTAAGCGCCCAGCGCGCCGCCGCCTTGCAGCAGCAACGCGACGCAGCCGAAGCGGTCGTAGAGATCGACGGGCGCGCGCAGCGCCGCGGCGGGCGCCAGCGTTTGCGTCGTTTTCTTTTGCATCGACGCCGTCCTTGCGGTGCATGAGTGTCTCGCGTTGGACATGGGCGCCGCGTGCGGCGGCGGCAACTTACATCGCGGTCACGTCGCTGACAGGTTCCCGACAAAAAGAACCGCCGACCCGTCGGCCGGCGGTTCGAGTTTCTCCACCCTCAAGGAGAGCAAAGGGCAGAGAACACGCGCCGTGTTTACGCAGCGGCGGGTGCGATGTCGGAGCGCGGCTTCGAGCACGGCTCTTTTCAGATGCCCATTGTCTTGAAGCCGAACGGAATCTGGGAATCTCGGTCCGCGCCGAGCCTTCGAGTTCTCCTTTGGAAACAAGAGGTTGGA
>QKCS01000213.1 GCA_003246795.1 Alphaproteobacteria bacterium | reverse complement strand
CGTAGTTCTGCTTTTCGTGGTCGATCAGTTGATCGGCTTCGTGCGCTCGACCTTGGCGGCGTCGCCGCAGATGTTGGTCGTGCCGGGTGCGCTCATGATCCTCATCGGAGCGTGGCTGTCGTTCGCGGGCTTCCGGGCGCGCATCGTCGTCCCGTCTTAAGTTGTTGCCGGGGCGCCACGTCTTACCCAGACGCGGCGCCGGTTCGCCTCAGGTCTTCATCCGCATGCGGCCCATGAAGTCGCGCTTGCCGAGCGGCACGCCCTTCAGGCGCAGGATGTCGTAGGCCGTCGTCGCATGGAAATAGAAGTTCGGCAGCGAGAAGGATTGGATGAAGCCTTCCGCCGTGAACGGCAGTTTGTTGCCGCGGATTTCGAAGAAGACGTCGCGGCCGTCCAGAGCGTTCACCTCTTCAGGCTTCAGCTTCTGCAGCGCATCGGTCGTGTCGGCGACGAGTTTCTGCAGGGCGGCGTAGTCGTGCGGTTCCATGCCCGAGGGCGGCCGGAAGGTGCCGCTCTTCAACGCTTCGATCGCGCCCAAGGAGTGCAGCGCGACGGATTGGATCTGGAAACGGAAGGGCAGCATGTCGGGGAAGAGGCGGGTTTCGACGACCTCGTTCAGGTCGATCTTGTTCGCCGTCAGGTGATTGAGGCCCTTGTCCATGAAGCCGGCGACGCCGCCCAACACCTGAAGATAGGTTCCCACACTGAAATCGTAGAGCGATGCCATCGGTTGTCTCCTCGCGGTTCGCTGCGTTTCGTGCGGGCAGGAATAGGCGCGCGTGCGCGAGGCCGCAAGGGCCGTGCGGCGCGCCCGGCGGCCGTAGCGTTCGGGGCGCCTACATTTGTCAAACGGCCCGGGGCGCGTGGTCGGAACTGGCTTCGGGGATGAGCGTGCGCATACGCTTGGCGAAAGAGGCAAGGCACACTTCCTTCGCCGACAGGGGGCCCGTGGTGTAGCTCGACGACGACATGCCGGCCTGCACACCTTCGATCAGCGCCGTGTCTTCCGCGTTCACGCGCCGGTTGATGCGCCAGTTCAGATGGCGGGCGGCGTTCAACTCGCGCGAGTGCCGTGGATGGATGTAGGCGATTTCGCGGATCAATGTTTCGGTCGGCGACACGGGGATGAACTGCATGAAATCGACTTGGTCGGGATAGATGTCGAGGGCGACGTTCGGCCAAAGCTTGTAGTAGACCCAACGGCGGCGGAGGTCGGCGGGCAGGTGATCGAAACTGCCGAGCAGGCTTTGGTACGCGCGTTCGGACCAGCTTTCCGATGCGTTCGCCTGCAGTTCGCCGGACATTTTATCGACCCATTCGCGTGCTTCGATTTTGTAGGTCGCGCCGAAGAGGCGCGTCAGGCCCGGATGCGCGACGGTGATGTGCATTCCGTCCGAATAATTGTCGGCGATGTTCTTCCAGTTCACTTTGCGGGGTCTGAGCGTGACGCGGCCGTTCGGGACGAGCGTTTCGAGCGCATAAGGTTCAAGTTCGTGCGCGTAGGGCGCCATCATCTCGGCGACCGACGGGAGGCCCTTCTCGAAGCGCACGAAGATGAAGCCCTGGAAGATCTCCTGCTCGACGGGCACGAGACCGTGCTGCGACTTGTCCAGATGATCGAAGCCTTGCCACTTCGGAATGCTCGCGAGGGAGCCGTTCAGATTGTAGCTCCACGCGTGATATGGGCAGATCAGGCGATGGCCGCACGAACCGCGCGACTCCGGCGCGATCTTGGCGGCGCGGTGGCGGCAAACGTTGTGGAAGCTGCGCAGCTTGCCGTCGCGGCCCCGCACCGTGACGACGCGCTCGCCCAAGACGTCGAGCGTGACGTAGTCGCCTTCGTTGGGCGCGTCGGAGACGTGGCCCATGATGTGCCACGTCTGACGGAAGATTTTCGCGCGCTCCAGCTCGAAGAAGCGCGGGTCCGTGTAGATCCAACCGGGAAGACTTGTCGCCTGCACTTGATGCTCCGTTGATTCCAACAGAGAGACTATGAGACCCGCATGAACCTGCCAAATCCGTCACTTCGGTTGGGGCTTTGCACTTCTTCGGACCGGATGCTGAAGTGCGTGCATCTTAGCTAACGCAGAGGCGGCCGCGTCGCCTTTTGTGGCAGTGGGTTAGCGCACCGCGGGAGCGGGACGCCGCACCACACATGCGACGCACGAACGACGATGACGCGCGCATGTGGCGCGGCAGCGACAATTCCCACGCGGCGCCCGCCGCCAACACAAGAAATTGGGGGACATGGTGTTCGCCGTACTTCATCGGCGATGCGGCTTCATCTCGCACGAATTTCGCAATGCCGGTGTGACGTCGAAGATCGCTAACATCCGTTCCTACGACGTCTTTGGGGGAAAGATGGGTTGGGGCGGCGCTCGCGTTATCCAGCGATGGGCGGGGCGATTGTTGGTGTTTGCGACGATCGCGCTGCCGGCGGCCGCCGAGGACGTTCGCGTCGAGACGCGCCTCCGGGAGACGCTCGCTAAGACCTACCTCACGAATCCCGATCTTGCGGGCGAACGAGCGCGGCTGCGCGAAGTCGACGAGGGCGTCGCGCAGGCAAACGCGATGTGGCGGCCGAAAATCTCGTTGGATGGCGAGGTCAAGCAGTCGTCGTCCAAACTGACCTACGACCACAGCAAATTCGACGTGCGCAG
>QKCS01000129.1 GCA_003246795.1 Alphaproteobacteria bacterium | reverse complement strand
GCGGCCTTTGAGGAGGACGTAGACTTGAGGCTGCGATTTAGCCCAGTTTTCGAATTCGTAAAGCAAGCGGCTTTTGCCGACGCCAGCGTCGGCAACAACCGACAGTGCCCTCAAGGTCACGGTTTGGTGCAGCGTTTTGAATGCGCTCTGAAGAACTGCCAGTTCGCGCTCGCGGCCGACCATTCGCGTTTCGAGGCCTTCGATGCCGCGGGTCGCAACGCGAAAGGCGCGCGGCTTGGCCCGTTGCACCAGGTAAGTGCGGACCGGTTCTTCGATACCTTTGACGAAGATGGGAGGCTCCTCCGTCACGTCGAACAAGCCGCGCACCAGACGGTACGTGTTGTGGCTGATGCGCAAAGCGCCAACAGGTGCCGATTGCTCCATGCGGGCGGCGAGATTGACGGCGCTACCTCGGATGTTGTGCTCACCTTCGACTCCGCCGCCGAGCAGCACGGGTCCCGTGTCGATGCCCGCACGAACCTTAAAGCTGGCGGCGCGCGCGGCTTTGGCAAAGTCGGCTTGGACGCGTGCAGCTTCGCCGATGATTTCAAGGCCCGCGTGAACCGCGTTCGCGGCATCGTATTCGCGCGCTTCGTCAGCGCCAAAGGCAGCTAGCAAGCCGTCGCCTGTGTAGTTGAAAACACGGCCCCGTCGGTCCTCGACGATCGTCGTAAAGCGGCGCAGCGCCAGATCCATCAGCTCGCTGATGTCCTCGGGGTCGAGCTTGCTCTCCATCGCGGTCGACCCGGCAACGTCGATAAAGAGCATCGAGACTTGTTTCAGCTTCGGGGGTTCCGCATCGTCTTTTGCGGCTGCTGCCAACGCCTCGCGCAACGGCTTGAGCGCCGCATCGACGACCGCGTCGCCGAGCACGCGGCGCTGGGCCTCAAGGGCTGCGATTGCGGCCTCGATGTTGCCTGTCTCGCTCAAGACGCGATCTCTGTCTGGCTTCGCGGCAAGAAAGTAATGGGCGTACGGGGCAAGTGTCCACCTCGGCAACCACTGCCTCGCCCGCGCGGCGGTTCCCCACGCCACTCCATAGCCGATGCTACGCCGAATGGTCGGGTCGCTCCAAGAGGCGTAAACTCGCCGAAGGGCGACGTTCGTGAGAGCATAGCTGCAGAAAGGACATTCCGCCCGCGAGGTGGTGCAGCAGGGACCCCTTGACGGTGGCCAGAGCAATGGCGCTACGCACGCCTGACCGAACTCAGCATGGGACGGCGATGCAGAACGAGTTTGTCGCAAACCAGAGTGACGATGTTCTGAAAGCGATGTTGGCCAACCTGGACTCGAACAAGTCCTGGTCGGATTTTTCGGATGTTGATCAATTCCGGCTGACCCTGATCTGTCGAACCCTGTTCCAGAAACCAGAGGGCCAGTACTGCCTTCGCAAGTTTGGCAGCTTCGATGCAGCGCTGTGGGACATGCGCCGTGACTGGGTTGCCGGTCTCATCAGGATGCCATTTCACCAGGAATGGTGGAAATGAGAGAAACTGGAAAAGGTTTACACGGAAGAATTTCGAAGGAGATTGAAGGCGCTGTAAACGAGAGCGGCGTTCCTGTATGGAACCACACCGACGTTGATGAGGTTGTAAGCGACTGACCGAAAAGGGGCCGTCACGCCGTTGCGTCTGGCCTCATGGCGATGACCGGCTTTCGCCGATAGCAGTCGTTCGGCCCCGAACATGACTTGTTAAGGCCCGAAGCTTCCCGCGTATAGTGCGAGGTGGGACGATACGTGGAGAAGGCCATGCGGTTGCGCAAGATCGTTGATGCGGCGGACGCGCTTGCCGTCGTGCACAGCGGCGACACGGTTGCCTCGGCTGGCTATGGCGGCAACGGTACGCCGGAGCAGCTCTTCGTCGCGCTCGAACAGCGCTTTCTCGAAACCGGATGTCCGCGTGATCTGACGTTGGTGTTTTCGACCGGCCAAGGCGACATGAAGGACCGAGGCCTCAATCGGCTTGCGCACGAAGGTTTGGTCAGGCGCGTGATCGGCGGTTATTTCGGTCTCTCGCCGAAGCTCGAACGCTTGATCATCGAGAACCGGATCGAAGCCTACAATCTGCCCGAAGGCGTGCTCACGCACCTTTATCGCGACATCGGCGGCAAGAAGCCGGGTACGCTGTCGCGCGTGGGCCTTGGCACCTACATCGACCCGCGCCTCGGCGGCGGCCGTATGAACGAAAAGACCACCGAAGACATCGTGCGCGTCACGCCCATCGACGGCGAAGAGTTCCTGTTCTTCAAGGCGTTTCCGATTCACGTCGCGCTCATCCGCGGAACGACGGCCGATCCCGACGGCAACATCACGGCCGAGCGCGAGTCGCTGGCGCTGGAAAATCTGTCGCTCGCCATCGCCGCGCGCAACTCCGGCGGCATTGTCATCGCCCAGGTCGAACGCATCGCCGCCGAAGGTTCGCTGGACGCACGCCGGGTCAGCGTCCCCGGCGTGCTCGTCGATTGCGTCGTGCTGGCCGAGCCGCAGCACCACATGCAAACCTACGGCACGCAGTTCAACCCGGCCTTCAGCGGCGAGCTTCGCCTGCCGCCGGTCAAGGCCAACGCCGTCGCGTTGAGCGACCGCAAGATCGTCGCCCGCCGCGCCGTGCTGGAACTCGTGCCCAACAGTGTGATCAACATCGGCGTCGGCTCAATCCCC
>QKCS01000321.1 GCA_003246795.1 Alphaproteobacteria bacterium | reverse complement strand
CTTCGACCGCAGCGACGCCTTCGGTCAGACGAGCTTCGTTCAGAACGTCAACCTGATCCGCGCGCTGGAAGGCGAACTCGGCCGCACGATCCGCTCGCTGTCGTCGATCGTGAACGCGCGCGTCCATCTCAACATTCCCAAGCGCGAACTCTTCGCCGAAAAGCAGCCCGAACCGTCGGCCTCCGTTGTCATCCGCACCCGCGGCACGCTGGCGCCGTCGCAGGGCCAGTCCATCCAGAATCTCATCGCCTCGGCAGTGCCGGGTCTCAATGCCCCCGGCGTCACCGTCGTCGACGAAAAAGGCAACATGCTGGGCGGCGGCATGACCCAGACCGGAAGCGCCGTCATCCAACAGGACGAGCGCACGGCCGCCTATGAAGAGCGGCTTCGCCAACAAGTCGAAGACATCGTGACCAGCGTCGCCGGCCCCGGCCGCGCCCGCGTCCAGATCGCCGCCGACATCGACTACAATCGCATCACCCGCCAGAGCCAAACGTTTGATCCGGACGGGCAGGTTGTGCTTTCGACGCAGACGGCCCAAACGACGGCCAGCAACAAGGACGGTTCGTCGTCCCAGGGCGTCACCGTCACCAATTCGCTACCGGCGGGCGCCGCCGACGGCGGCGCAGCCGGCGGCAACGCGAGCTCGTCGAGCGAAAACCGCACCGAAGAAACGATCAACTACGAGAACTCGAAGACGACGCTCACCGAGATTCAGGAAGGCGGCCGCGTGAAGCGCCTGTCCGTGGCGGTGGCCGTCGACGGGATCTACACGACCGACGGCAGCGGCGCGCGCTCCTATCAGGCGCGCTCACCGGAAGAGATGCAGAAGATCGAACAGCTTGTTCGCTCCGCGATCGGCTTCGATCAAAAGCGCGGCGACCAGCTGAACGTCGTGAACATCCGCTTTAGCCAGCCCGAGATCGAAGAACTGCCGCCCGTTGAGGAACCGTTTCTGGGCCTGATCAAGGACGACTACTGGCGGCTTGGGCAATACGCCGGTCTGGGTGTCATCGCGTTGCTGTTGATCTTCTTCGTCATGCGGCCAATGACCAAGGCGCTCTTCCTGCCGCAGCCGACAACGATGCCGACGCTGATGGTGACGGCGCCCGACGGCAGCACCGTGCCGGCCACGCAAGTGGCGGCTGGCGTCCTGGCGGCCGGCGGCGCACCCGCGATCGCGGGCAACGCGCCCCCAGGCGCGCTTCCCGCCCCGCAATCGCCGATGTCAAACGTCCAATCGATGATCGACATTTCGCAGGTCGAAGGACAGGTGAAAGAGTCGTCCGTCCGCAAGGTGGGCGAGATCATCGCCAAACATCCCGAGGAAGCCACGTCGATCGCGCGTCAGTGGCTGCACGCTACGTGATGCGGGGATGACAAACCATGGCTAAAGCATCCAAAGGCAGCATTCTCGACGACGTCAAAGCGCTCTCGGGTCCCGAGCGCGCAGCGGTCTTGTTGCTGTCGCTTGGCGAAGAACACGGTACCCCGATCTGGAACGCCCTCGACGACGACGAAGTCCGCGAGCTGTCTCAGGTCATGGCGACGCTGGGCACGGTTTCGTCGGGGCTCGTCGAGCAATTGCTCGTCGACTTCGTATCGCAGATATCGTCGACCGGCTCCGTCATGGGTTCGTTCGATACGACCGAGCGCCTGCTTTACAAGTTCCTGCCCAAGGAACGCGTCAGCGACATCATGGAGGAAATCCGCGGCCCCGCCGGTCGCACGATGTGGGACAAGCTCTCGAACGTGAACGAGACGGTTCTGGCAAACTATCTCAAGAACGAGTACCCGCAGACCGTCGCGGTCGTCCTGACCAAGATCAAGTCCGAGCATGCCTCGCGCGTTCTGGGCGCATTGCCGGAAGACTTCGCGCTCGAATGCGTCGGCCGCATGTTGCGCCTCGAGTCGGTGCAAAAGGACATTCTCGACAAGGTCGAACAGACGTTGCGCCAGGAATTCATGACCAACCTCGCGCGAACCGCCAAGCGCGACGCGCACGAGCTGATGGCCGAAATCTTCAACAACTTCGACCGCCAGACCGAAGCGCGTTTCATGACGGCGCTTGAAGAGCGCAACCGCGACGCGGCCGAACGCATCAAGGCGTTGATGTTCACCTTCGAGGATCTGGGCAAGCTCGACTCCGGTTCGATCCAGACGCTCCTGCGCGCCATCGACAAGGACAAGCTCGGCACCGCGCTCAAAGGGGCATCGGCCGGTCTGCGCGATCTCTTCTTCTCGAACATGTCCGAACGCGCCGGCAAGATCCTGCGCGAGGACATGGACGGTATGGGTCCGGTTCGCCTGAAGGACGTCGACGAGGCGCAGATGAGCATGGTCAACGTCGCGAAAGATTTGGCTGCCAAGGGAGAGATCATGATCTCCAAAGGCAACGCCGACGACGAATTGGTCTACTAAACGGAGCGAACCAACCCATGCAAGAAACCCGCCCCGTCAAGTTCAAGTTCGACACGGTCTTCGGATCGAACGGCGCGCCGACGCAGAAGTCGTCGCACGCGCGCAGTTCGTACTCGTCCGAAAAGGTCGAGGCCATCCGCAAGGAGACCTTCGCGCAAGGAAAGGCCGACGCCGAAGCGAAAGCCGCCGCCGCCCGCGCCGCAGCCACGGGCGCGATCGCTCAGGCCATGGCGCGCATGCTCGGC
>QKCS01000373.1 GCA_003246795.1 Alphaproteobacteria bacterium | reverse complement strand
GCCGCGCCGGGCGAAATTTGGGCATCACAGGTCCTACGTGATCTCGTGCACGGATCACCTCTCACCTTCAGTCCGAGACGGGCTGTCGAGTTGCCGGATGGGCGCTCGACAACGGCCCTTGCAAGCGAGCATCCCGCAGAAATCACAAAACGGTAAGGCGGCGCAAAGGACGGTAAACGTCACGTTCTCCTACAGTGCGCGGGCACCGTGGGACGCGGGCTGGTTGCCGCATTACATCGAATCGTTCGGCGTTTCCCCCGGTGCTTCGCGATAGGCGCTCGACAAGTCGTCGAGCCCAGAACTTACCGAGGAGAAGACGATGACGACATTGGAAATCGATGGAAAGCGCGTGCACTACCAGACCGCCGGCTCGGGTGCGCCACTGGTTTTTGTTCACGGGTCGGGCGGCAGTGCCCGGCAATGGAAGCATCTGTACCAGCATTTCAGTATGACGCGTCGTGTTGTGGCATACGATCTGATCGGCTGCGGCGCCAATCAGCCGGTTTCCGTCGACTTGGACCAAAGTGACCCGCTGGCCGTGGAAGCGAAACTGTTTTCGTTTGAGGACGACGCGCGGGCCCTTCTCGCGGTCATCGAAAAAATCGGTCAACCGGCCGATGTCATTGCGCACTCCGTCGGCGGTGTGGGCACGGTTCTGGCGGCGCTCGCCCGCCCGGCCGCGATTCGTACGTTAACGCTGTTCGAACCGGTGCTCGTTTCATTGTTGCGTGACGAGAATCATCCGGCGTTCGAACCGATCCGCGACATTGCGCTGAAGTACCGCCTTCTCTTCCAAAGCCAGGGTTCACGTGCGGCAATGGCGGCGTTCGTGGATTTCTGGAACGGCCGTGGGAGCTGGCAGCGGCTGCCGGAGCCTGTTCAGCAGTCTATGTTGGTTGGCGCGAATCGTCTGTACTTGGAATGGGGCGTCGTGCTCTACGGCTGGTCATTCCTGAATGCGGACGATTTGGCGCGGTTGGATCAGCAGACCCTGTATTTCTGCGGGGAGCGCACCATTGAACCGATGAAGCGTCTGACGGAGATCGTGCTGGCGCGCCTGCCGAACTGTCGTTTCGTGACGGTGCCAGGGGCCAACCATATGTCGCCTTTCACTCATACTGCCGAGGTAGTGGGGGAGATCGAAGCACACGTTGCTGCGGTTTCAGGGCCACGTGTGCTAAGTGCGGCGTGACGGGTAACGGCGAAGCTGGCTCCATATGTGCGCCCGCGCAGAGCGGATGGTGGCGCGCGAGGTTATTCCTGCATGAAACGCATCAGATCCCGCGCTTTGCTTCTGTCCAAGTATTTGAAGGTTCCTTGCTCCGCGACTTCACGCGCGGCGTCGAGAAGAGCCGTCATGGCGGACCAATAGAGCGACGTGGCGAGGCTGATGCGCCGCGCGCCGGCGGCTTCGAGTTCTGCAACCGAAAATGATTTTCCCGGAATGCCGACCATGAAGTTGACGGGCTTCGTAAGCGCCGAGCAGACCGCGCGAACAGCCGCAAGATCGGGCAGCCCCGGTGCGAACAGCACATCGGCGCCGGCTTTTTCGAACGCTTGCAGGCGTTCGATCGTGTCATCGAGATCGGGATTGCCGCGCAGAAAGTTCTCCGTGCGCGCCGTCAGCGTGAACGGAAACGGCAACGCGCGCGCAGCCTCGACCGCCGCGGCCACGCGCTCGGTCGCATGAGTCGCATCGTATAGCGGCTTGTCCTTGTTTCCGGTCGCGTCTTCGATCGAGCCGCCGACAAGCCCGACGCCCGCCGCGAGCTTTATCGTCTCCGCCGCTGTTTCGGGCGAATCGCCGAATCCCTTTTCCAGATCCGCCGACACCGGGAGGTCGGTGGCCGCGACGATGACGCGCGCATGCGCGAGCGCCTCATCGCGCGTCACCCGGCCGTCGCGCCGGCCGAACGCGGCGGCGCAGGCGCCGCTCGACGTGGCGATCGCGGGAAACCCCAAACCCGCCAGGATTCGCGCCGAACCCCCGTCCCAGGCGTTGGCGATGACGAACGACTTCGATCCGTTGTGCAGCGAGCGAAACGTCTGAGCTTTTTCAGCCTGTGTTGCCATGATGTTCGGTTCCTTTTTGTTCGTACCTGTCGAGCGGCGACCCACGTCAATGATCTTAGCCGTCGTGTCGAGCGCTCGGGAATTACCTGCAAGGTAACCGCGCCGTTACGTGACAGTGCGCTCTAGGCAAACCCCGTTGACGTTTGGCGATGCCCGGAGCGAGAGCGAAGAACGGCTGTTTTAGCGGCGCTCGAAGGCGGGCGCGCCTACGGATTCTCGGACGGGGGCCGCGTTGCGGCGGTAGACGAGCCAATAGCCGATTAAGAGCACGATCGGCAAGCAGGCAGACGCAGCGACAGTGTTATCGGGGTCGAGCAGCACCACCAGGGACACCGCGGCGAGCACGAGGCGAATTGCCACGTCTGCCGGACGCGCGACGGTGAATCGCGCCTGCAGGCTGAACGTGATGCCCAGGGTAGAAATCAAAACCAGCAAGGCGGTTCCCAATTGCGCTGCGCCCGGCTCTGTCACGAGTTCCGGGTGAACAAAAACCGCCGCCATCAAAGTGAACAACGAGATGCAAATCTGCACCGACCGCCAGAGCGTGACGTAGAACGACGTGTTGGCGATCTTCGCGGTGATCGCTGCCGTAAC
>QKCS01000118.1 GCA_003246795.1 Alphaproteobacteria bacterium | reverse complement strand
GAACGGATTGCCGATCGCCACGACGTAATCGCCGACCTTCAGCCGCTTGGAATCGCCGAGCTGCAGGTTGGTCAGGCCGTCGGCTCTGATCTTCAAGACGGCGATGTCGGTTTGCGGATCGGCGGCGACGAGCTTCGCGTCGAACTGCCGGCGATCGTTCAACGTGACGAGAATCTTGTCAGCGTTGGCGACGACGTGATTGTTCGTGATCACGTAGCCGTGCTGGGCGTCGTAGATCACGCCGGAGCCCACGGCTTGAAAGCGTTCGCGCGGCCGGACGCGGCCGGCGCCCCCGGGCAGATTGAAGAAGTGACGGAAGAACGGATCCTGGAACAGCGGGTTCTGGGCGACGCGCACCGATCCTTCGACCGAGATGTTGACGACGGCCGGCGACACGCGCGACAGCATCGGCGCAAGTCCGGGCGGAACGGCACGGCGCGCGGCCGCGGCGTCGTCGGCCGGGGCTGGCGGTTGCGTAACCGGTGGCGCGTCTTTCGGATCGGGCGTCGGCGGGAAGGTCCGGTCATCGCAGGCGGCGAGGCCGAGAACGAATGATAGGGCCAAGACAAGGTGCGCAAGGGTGCGCATCGGATCACCTCTTTCGTGTTTCTCCGATCCCCTCCCGCCATGAAGAACCACGGCGGATGCTCTTCGATGGAAACCGAAGTAGTGACGAGCGGCGCCAAAGCAATGCGCCTGAGGTGACCGCACCCCGTACGGCGAATTAATTTTCGTCAAGGTGCGGGCGGATCGAGCGCTTCAGATGAAGAGCACGAGGCCGATCGAGGCGAGGGAAATGATCAGCGAGAGCAGCGCGATCCCGGTCGCGACGGCGAAACGGCGATGGTCCTCGCGCAAGTCCGCCAGGATCGACGCCAAGTAGGGGAAGTTGACGCAATGGCGGTCCTTGCCGATGCGGAGCTGGAAGAACTCCAGCGGCTCGTTCTCCTTGAAGGCGATGCGGTACTTGCCGTTGAGGTGATAGTAGAGGCGCCCGAAGATCATGTCGGGATCGGTGCGGAAGTGCTTGGCCAGCGTTTCGATCTCGATCGGTACCCAGATCTTGTTCGAACGCGTGCGGTTCTCGTCGGTGAACGCGGTGAAGGCGCTCAGGTTGGCGCGATAGATTTCGTTCAACAGTTCGAGGTCGGTCGGCAAGTCGTTCGACATTCCACGACTCCTGAGCGGTGAGGCGGCCAGAATCGTTCGTGCCGCGCCCCGGGACAAGCCGTCGACGCCCGTTTGCCTCGTGCATCCGGCCTCGCCATGGGGAAAAATCCCGCGCAAGATGGGCCGTGACATTCGAGGAGTTGGCATGAGCCGGATTTTCGGGGCCGTCTGCCAGAACGGCTACGTCGTGCGCGACATCGACGCGGCGATGAAGCATTGGATCGAGGTGATGTGCGTCGGGCCCTGGTACTACATCGAGCGCGTGAAGACGGATTGGTTCCGCCACCGCGGCGAGGATTCGCCCGTCGAGATCAGCATCGCGCTCGCCAACTCCGGCGATCTTCAGATCGAACTGATCCAGCAGCGCAACGATGCGCCGTCGATGTACAAGGAGTTCCTGGACGCGGGACGCGAGGGATTGCAGCACATGTCGTATTGGACGCGCGACTATCAGGCGCTCTACGACAAGGCGCTGCAGCTGGGTTATCGGATCGGGCACGAAGGGCAGATCGGCGGGCCCGACGGGCGCTTCGCCTATTTCGACACGGAAGCACATCCGGGAACGGTGGTCGAAATCTCGGACATCTCCGGCGCGAAGGGCCGTTTCTTCGAGCGCATCCGCCAAGTCGCCAAGGACTGGGACGGCAGCGACCCGATACGGCGGGTGTGAGACCGTGGGCGAACCTAGCGCGCGGCGGCGGCACCGTTCTACTTCGCCGCCGGTGAGGTCGCCTCGTCGTCGACATGCGAGCAGATGCGGTTGCGTCCGGCGCGCTTGGCCGCGTAAAGACAGGCATCCGCGCGGCGAACCACGTCGGCGGCGGTTTCGCCGCTCCGGTACTCGGCGCCGCCGATCGACAGCGTGATCTGGCCGAGCGTCTCGGCGGTCGACCTGACGACGATCTTACGCGACGCGACGGCTTGGCGGATCTGCTCCGCCACGATCATCGCCGCGGCAAGCGAGGTCTTGGGTAGAACGATCACGAGTTCCTCGCCGCCGTAACGCGCCGCCGTATCGCGGCCTTTGACGTTGGCGCGCAGGCACTGCGCAACGAGGCGCAAGACCTGGTCGCCGGTCGCGTGGCCCCAGGTGTCGTTGAACCGCTTGAAGTGGTCGATGTCGCACATGAGGACCGAGAAGGGCGCCTCTTCCGCCTTGGCCTCTTCGATGGTCATCCCCAGCTGTTCGTCGAAGGCGCGGCGATTGGCCAGGCCGGTCAAAGCGTCGACGAGGCTTTCTTTGCGGATCATTTCCATCCGCGTGCGCAGCGAATCGACCTCTTTCGACGAGGCGTCGAGCTGCGTCTCGAGCGTTCTGTCCTTTTCGGCCATCTGCTGCGTCGCGACCGACACGCTGTTGATCAGGGCCTTGAGGTCGTCCTGCGTATAGTTGAGCGAGGGAGATTTCGGCAAAATCGTCATCCGCAGGAAGGACTGATTCCGCCGGTCGTCCGTGCCTCCGGCCAGAGATCGGCGTATACGAGGCGAACGGCGAGACCGGAGAATCGGATT
>QKCS01000096.1 GCA_003246795.1 Alphaproteobacteria bacterium | reverse complement strand
GGCCATGCCTTTGCGTCGGCCGGCGAGTGCGCGGCCAAGCTCTGCGCCGTGTGACGCAAGTCCCCGTCGAGGATGACGTGTCGACCGTCGGGCGAGAGGCCGATCGTCGCGACTTGCTTGGCGCTGAACTGAAGCCCGTGACGGTTCAGGCGCAACGCCTTCATCGCGGCGGCGTCGAGCGGACCGATGAGGTGCGCAAACGTCGACACGCGATGACCGGCGACGACCTCCTCCGTCGCGCAGGCGCCGCCGAGCCGGCCGGACGCTTCGACGAGTACGACCTGTCGTTTGGCCTGCGCCAGCAATGTTGCGCAGACGAGCCCGTTGACTCCGCCGCCGACGACGACGACATCGACTTGCGACGGCGCGGCCCCCTTACGCATCCGCACGTCCCTTGGCGCGCGCGCCGTCGACCATCTCGACCGCGCGCAGCCCAGCGTCGCCCTCGCCGCCGAAGATGCTGGGCTCGACCAGCGTCAGCCCTTTGAACAGCGACGTCGCCTCGGCGGGACGCGGCTCCGGCACGCCGGTCAGGTCGAGCGCCGCCTTGGCGGCGAGCGCGGCGGCGCCTTTTGGATCCATCACGGTTTCGGACTCAGCCGGATAGACGATCTCCGCCGCTTCGATTGTGGCACCGAAACCCGACGCGAGCGCGTCGATCGTCCGCACGCAGAGCGCGCGGATGCCATCACGCCGCTTGCCCGTCCACGGCCCCTCGCCGGTCATGACGGGGACATAGGGCACGAAGACGTGCATATCCCACGACAGCTTCCCGCCGGACGCGACGCCAGGGATGATGCGGAATTCGAGGCATGGCGTCTCGCTCAGCGCGTGACCGCCGAACGCGCCATGAGCGGTGATCAAGTGTGCGATTGTCGGATCGAGCCTCACAACGGCCCCAGAAGTCAGGGTGGCGGCGTCGACTCCCGGCAGCTTCGGGAGAGCGCCGATCGTCAACTTGACGTGTGCGGGCTCTACGAGGGCTCCTGAGCCAATCACGGGCGGCGGCGGGCGACGAAGGCCCGTCACGAGCGCGGTGCTGCGCGCCGGCGGCAGCGTCGAGATGACGAGCGGCGCGCGCATGACCGCGCCGTCGGCGAGCACCACCGCGTGCACGGCCTCGCGCTCGGTCGCGATCTCCTTCGCCTCGGTGGCGAAGCGGATGTCGGCGTTGTTGTAGAATTTCAGCAGGGCGAGCAGCGTGCGCCGCAGCTCCGCCTTGCCGCCGGCGACATAGCGATGGTCGCCGTCCGGGATCACGCCCGCCAGAAGCGCACGCCGCGCGAGAAGCATCCCGGAGGCGGGCGCCTGCGGCGAGGCGCCGGTGCCCATGATCGCGCCTTGCGCCCAGATGCCCTTCAGAAGGTCGTTGTCGAAGGCTTCGTCGAGCAGACGCGCGAGCGGCGAGACGCGAAACATGACGTGATCGCCCGGTGCGGACTCGGTGGCGGCCGTCGGCGACGTGAGCCAACCCACGGCGGTTTGGCCGCCCGCCGCTTCCGTGGCGGCGGCGCGCGCGATGCGGGCGTGAAAGGCCGGCAGCGCTTCGGCATCGCGGAGCGAAAAGGCGGCAATGCTGGCCTGCGCCGCATGCAGGTCGGGCCAGAGGACCAGTGCGCGATCGCCCGCGATCCCCACGACAGGCGGCGGCGCCGTGAAGCGCAAGCCTTGCGAGGTGAGATCGAGCGCGCGCGCCGTCGCCAGGTCGACCACCGCGTCTTCGCCCTCGCCGACCGATGTCGCCTCGGGCTTGCGTTCAACCACGGTCACCGCGCGGCCGGCCTTCGCCAATGCTGCGGCGGCAATCAGCCCGTCGATGCCCGCGCCGATCACGACGGCATCGAGGCGATCAAGCGCCATGCGGAACTCGTTTCATCGACTCAGTGACCCAGGAAGCGGCAGGGGTTCGGCCGCCCATCGCAGAGTAAGACGAGGCTCGTTCAGTAAAGCCTAACCAAGGCGGCGATGGGAAGGTGAAGGGATGATTAACCGCCGCCGGCGGCCCGCACCGCGCTACGCAAGGGCCCCTATAGGGGGCCCGTCGCGTTGCGTTACGTCGCGTTGCGTTGTGCGGCTGATTCCGGGAAATGCCGGTTCGAGGCTACCGATCGTGCAGAAGCTTGTGCCGGAGCCGCCTTTCAGGGCGGCCCAAATGGAAAAAGCCGCCTGGCGGGAACCAGGCGGCTTGAGGGCTGAAAAACCTAATCAAACAGCTGAGCGCGCGTGGCCGTCAGACGATTCCGCGCTTGTGCTCGCCGACGACGACGCGCTTGGGGCGGAACGCCGCCTCAAGAACCGCAATCGTCTTCGTCGGTTGGGCCGCGCCGCACATAAAGACGTCGAATGCCGCGAAGCCCTTTTCCGGCCAGGTGTGAACCGAGATGTGGCTTTCGGAAAGAACAGCCACGCCCGACACCCCGCCGTTCGGCGAGAACTTATGAAGGTGAATGTGCAAGAGCGTCGCCCCGGCAGCCGTCACCGCTTCCTTCAGGGCCGCTTCGATCTTGGCTTCGTCGTCCAAGTCGTGGGCGTCCCACAGGTCGAGAATGAGGTGGCTGCCCGCAAACGTCACGCCGTTGCGGGTGATGAAGTAGTCTTTTCTTTCTTCGTCCGCTTCCCCAAGGGGATTAGGAGCCGGAACGGACTTCGTTCTGGCGCGGTTCACGGGGAACTGCGTTACTT
>QKCS01000209.1 GCA_003246795.1 Alphaproteobacteria bacterium | reverse complement strand
GTAGAGCCATTTTCGCCCATCTCCAACAAGAGAACAGTTGCACCCTTTGGTGACCAGGTTGCGCGGAACTCGCGCCGCTCAGCCGCCTCTTGACGAAATCAATCGCCTGAACTGCGGAGGGGGCGAAATATAGGTATGCAGACCCCCCATGCAAGTTTTTTTAGACCCGTGGCCTAAATTTTATCTTGCGGTCGTGCGCATCGCGTGACGTCGGGCGAATTATGACATTGCAGAGCAGAGTCGAGCGACCTATACGACGCGCGCTCTCAGCGCCGCTCTCACGCTCACTTACCGGCTCGCGGCGCTCTCCCATTCACGTGATGTTAAGCACGAAGGAAGACGGCGATGGCGAACACGTTTCTTGAGAAGCTGCACACGGGGTTCTCGCAGACGATCGAGCTCGACGGCGCGCCGATCGTGCAGGAAAAAAGCCGGTTTCAGGACATCAAGATCTTCGACTCCAAGAGCAACGGCCGCGTGCTGGTGCTCGACGACATCGTGCAGCTGACCACGCGCGACGAGTGCGGCTACTCCGAAATGCTGACGCATCTTCCGATGATCGAGCACGGCGCGGTGAAGGAGGTCATGATCGCCGGCGGCGGCGACATGGCGATCGCCGAAGAGGCGCTCAAGCACCGCGGCGTCAAAGCCGTCTTCAACGTCGAGATCGACGAGCAGGTGGTCGATTTGTCGCGCCGCCACCTCTCCGCCGTGAACGCCGCCGCCTTCGCCGACCCGCGGCTCAAGATCCAGATCGAAGACGCGTTCGTGTTCCTCGCCGACAAGGCGAACCAGCATCGGTTCGACCTGATCATCGCGGACCGGCCGGATCCGGTGGGGCCTGCCGAAGTGCTCTTCGGCGACACGTTCTACGAACGGGTGAAGGACGCGCTCGCCCCCGGCGGCTTCGCCGTGTTCCAGAACGGCGTGCCGTTCTTCCAGCCGGAGGAACTGACCGACACGCTGAAGCAGATGCAGCGCACGTTCCGGTATTGCGGCGTCTATCTTGCCGTCGTGCCGACCTATATCGGCGGCTTCATGGCGCTCACCTGGGTGTCGAACGACGCCGTGCTCGGCGATCCGGCGAAGTGGGGAAGCCTGGAGGCGTCGTTCGCGGCGGCGCGGATCAGGACCGACTACTACACCCCCGCCGTCCACCGCGCCGCCTTCGCGCTGCCGGCGTGGATCGAGCGGTTGGTGAGAGGCTAGCTCCGGCGGGCCGCCGGCGCCTCGTCCTTAACGACTGGAAGTCCGCTCAGGTTGCGGCGGCGCAGCAAATCTCCCAAGATAGCGGCTTGGGGAGATTGGGCGCCCGCCCGCACGGGGAGCGACTTTGACGGCCACGGCTGTATCCGGGTCACCGGGTTTCTTCGACCGAGTGAAGGCGTTCTATCTCCGCTCCGACGCGGCGAAGGGTTACTTGCTGCTTTCGCCGGTGATGATCGCGATGATCGTCCTCCTGGCCGCGCCGCTGATCCTGCTCACGCTCTATTCCTTCTGGTCGCGGGAGGGGTTCTCGGTCGATACGACGCTGACCCTCGGCCGGTACGGCGAAGTGCTTTCCAAGCAAAGCTACTTCGACATCTTCGTTCGTTCGATCGGCATGTCCGGCCTCGTCACGCTGATCACCGTGGGGCTCGCCTACCCCATGGCGTATTTCGTGGCGTTCGGGGTCCAGCGGTACAAGTTCGTCTGGCTGATTTTGCTCACCATTCCGTTCTGGACGAGCTATCTGCTGCGCGCGTTCTCGTGGAAGATCATCCTGGGCTACAACGGCGTCATCAACTCGAGCCTGATGACGACGGGCCTCATCAGCGAGCCGCTGGAGTTCCTGCTCTACAATCAAACCGCCGTCGTCATCACGCTCGCGCACGCCTATGCCGCCTTTGCGATCCTTCCGATCTACGTGTCGCTGGAGAAGATCGACCGCACGCTTCTTGAAGCTGCGGCGGACTTGGGCGACGGCGCCTGGGCGCGGTTCTGGCGGGTGACGTTTCCGCTGTCGCTGCCGGGCGTGATCGGCGCGGCGGTTCTCATCTTTGTGCCGACCACCGGCGACTACGTGACGCCGGCGCTCGTCGGTGGGCCGACGGGTCAGATGATCGCCAACATCATCCAGGTGCAGTTCCTGAAGATCGGCGACTGGCCGCTGGGGTCGGCGCTCGCCATTTCGGCGATGGCCGGCGTTTCGATCCTGGTCGTCTTCTTCGTGAGCGCGATGCAGCTCGCCGTGAGGCAGATCCGATGACGAAACCCAGCCTCGCGGCGAAGCGCATGGGTAGTCCGGGCGGCGGGCTCGTCGTCTTCGCGATGGCGTATCTGCTGTTCCTCTATGTGCCGGTCCTCTTCCTTCCGGTCTTTTCGTTCAACGATTCGATCTTCATCGCGTTTCCGCTGAAGGGCTTCACCACGAAATGGTACGAGCAGGCGTTCGCCGACGGCGACATGCTGAACGCTCTGGCCGCGAGTCTTCAGGTCGGCGCGATCGTTGCGATCATCTCGACGATCCTGGGCCTGTTCGGCGCGAAGGCCGTGACGCGCTACCGCATGCCGGGCCAGGGGGCGGTCACGGGCATGATCATGCTGCCGCTCTTCATTCCGGAGATTATCCTGGGCATTTCGCTGCTCATCCTGATCAACGGGCTCGACGTTCAGCTTTCGCTCTTCACGGTCGGGATCGGACACGTG
>QKCS01000184.1 GCA_003246795.1 Alphaproteobacteria bacterium | reverse complement strand
GGTCATCAAGGCCCAGGGCAAACAATTCAAAGTCGCCGAAGGCGACCAGCTGACCGTCGACCGGCTCGCCGGCGAAGCGGGCGCGAAGATCGCGTTGGGCGAGGTCCTGATGCTCGTCGACGGCGCCAGCACGAAGGTCGGCAAACCGACGGTCGACGGCGCGAAGGTCGAGGCGCAGATCGTCGAGCATCTGCGCGGCGACAAGATCCGCGTGTTCAAGAAGAAGCGGCGCAAGAACTATCACCGCACGCGCGGCCACCGTCAGGACCTGACGACGGTGAAGATCACCGCGGTCAAGGGATAAGGAGCGCGTCATGGCTCACAAAAAAGCAGGCGGTTCGTCGCGCAACGGTCGCGATTCGAACCCAAAATATCTGGGCGTGAAGAAGTTCGGCGGCCAGCTCGTCGAAGCGGGGAACATCATCGTCCGCCAGCGCGGCACGAAGTTTCACCCCGGCGCCGGCACCGGCATCGGCCGCGACCACACGATTTTTGCGCTTACGCGCGGCCACGTCGGCTTCAAGACCGACGGACGCGGCCGCCAAGTCATTTGGGTCAAGCCGGTAGCGGCGATGGCGGCTGCGGAATAAGGGACGGTCCACATATCGACCGCTCCCGGAATGAAACGGGATGGCGGTCCAGAGGTTCGAGAGGGAGATGGTCCGCCGTCTTCCTCTTTTTTTGTTTCCCTCTCGCATGCGTGAGGAGAGCGTGTGATGGAGTTCGAACCGATTGCGACCGAACGTTTGGTGTTGAGGCCGTTGGAGACGCGCGACCGCGCGCGTCTCGTAAAGCTCGCCAACAACTGGCGCGTCGCGAAGAACCTCGGCACGATGCCCTATCCCTATACGCAAGCGGCGGCCGACGAGTGGTTGGCCAAGCAAGTCGAGCTTTGGAAGAGCGGTAAGTCGAAGCCGCTTGCCGTCACCCTGTCGGGCGAGTTGATCGGCGGGGTCGGGGTCGGCGTGCGCGACGACCGCGGCGACGACGATTGGGAGCTTGGTTACTGGCTGGGCGAGCCCTATTGGAACCGCGGCTATGCCAGCGAGGCGGCGGCGGCGCTGCGCGATTTCGCCTTCGAGGCGCTGAAGCTCGAGCGGATCGTCGCCGGTCACTTCACCGATAACCATGCGTCGGGCCGCGTCCTGACCAAGACATGGTTCCGCTACACCAGCGAGGTCCAGCGCTACTGCCTCGCGCGCGGGACCAACGTCCGGTGCCTCGAAATGGCCCTGTCGCGGGCGCGGTGGCTCGAAATCCGTGCGGGGGCGGCAAACCCCAAACTCGCCGCCTGCGCCTGAACTTAAGCGTGCGAAAGACGCGGATCGTCAGATTTGATCCGCGTCTTCACCTCAAGCACGAAATCCGACTCGCGAATTTCTTGCGATTGTACTACTTAAGATAGGTGTGCTCAGGCGGCCGTGGGGTGACGGCCGTGGTGGGCGAGCGCAAACCCCGCTCGTGGTGCCCCAGTCTCGTCATGAAGTTTTTGGACCAGGCCAAGTTGTATTTGAAGGCCGGCGACGGCGGCGCAGGTTGCGTCAGCTTCCGGCGCGAGAAATTTATCGAATTCGGCGGGCCGGACGGCGGCAACGGCGGACGCGGCGGGCACGTGATCCTGCAGGCGACGCACAACCTCAATACGCTCATCGACTACCGCTATCAGCAGCACTTCAAGGCTAAGAAGGGCACGCACGGCATGGGCCAAAACCGCACCGGCGGCGGCGGCGACGACATCGTGCTGCGCGTGCCGGTGGGCACTCAGGTCTATGCCGAAGATAATCAGACGCTGCTCTTCGACCTGACGAGAGCGGGCGACGAATTCATCGTCGCGCGCGGCGGCGACGGCGGCCTCGGCAACGCGCATTTCAAGAGTTCGACCAATCGCGCACCGCGCAAGTCGACGTCGGGCGAGAAGGGCGAAGACAAGACCGTCTGGTTGCGGCTGAAACTGATCGCCGACGTGGGGATCATCGGACAACCAAACGCCGGCAAGTCGACCTTCCTGTCGACCGTCACGAATGCGCGGCCGAAAATCGGCAACTATCCGTTCACGACGCTGAACCCGCAGCTCGGCGTCGCCGCCATCGACGACACGGAGTTCGTCATCGCCGACTTGCCGGGCTTGATCGAAGGCGCGCACGAAGGCGTGGGCCTCGGCGATCGGTTCCTGGGCCATGCGGAGCGTTGCGACGTTCTTTTGCACCTGGTCGACGGCAGTCTGTCGCCGCAGGAGATCGCGAAGTCCTATGTCGCCGTCCGGCGCGAGGTTTCGGCCTACGCCAAGGGGCTCGAGACGAAGGTCGAGGTGTTGTGCCTCAACAAGAGCGACCTGATGAGCCCCGGCGACATGGAGCGCAAGCGCCGCGCGCTGGCCGAAGTGTCCGGCGTCGACGCCATGATGATGTCGGGCGAGCAAGGCGACAACGTCAACGAGGTGCTGCGTACGCTGGCGGCCGCACTCGCCTATTGCCGGCGCGACCAACCGGCAATGTATCAGGCGGATCAAGCCGCCGTGCGCGCGCAAGAACGGCGCGAGGAGCCGGAAGAGCTTCCGACCGAACGGGGCTGGGCCCCGTGAGCGCCAAGCTCACGTCAGCCCGCACCCTCGTCGTCAAAATCGGATCTTCGACCCTGGTGGATGCGGCGACAGGTGCGCTCGCGCGCGCGTGGCTCGCCGCGTTCGCCGC
>QKCS01000055.1 GCA_003246795.1 Alphaproteobacteria bacterium | reverse complement strand
GCCGACGACGATCAGCCCCCAATCGCTTGTCGCGGGCCACAGCTCGGCGAGCAGCTCCTGCAAAACCAAAATGATCGGTATGCTGATAAGGCCGGCAATCACCAGCAGGATGCGCACGAACCAGAGCATTGCGACGCGCCGGCGTCCGGGAGCCGCAACTGACGAACTCGCGGTCATGGGATCCCCCGGCATCGGCGTTTGCTGTGGCGCGCGATCCGCCTACGGAACCTGCTCGGCCCCGTCAACGAAATTTATGACTGAGCCGGGGACACCTTGAGAGACGCCGGCGCGAATCAGTCGCGCGTCAAAGTCAGCGTCGCGCGCAACCCGCCGCCGGCGCGGTTGACCAGCGTGATGTCGCCGCCGTGCCCGCGCGCCAGCGCCCGCGCCAGCGTCAGGCCGAGGCCCAAGCCGCCCGTTTCACGCGAACGCGACCCCTCAAGCCGCACAAAAGGATCGAACACCTTCTCGACATCCTCCGGCTTCAACCCCGGCCCGTCGTCATCCACCACGATGGCCACGCGCCCGTCTTCCGCCTTGACGGACACCCGCGCCCGCTGCCCGTAGCGCAACGCGTTCTCGACCAGGTTTCGCGCTGCGCGCTTGATCTCGTTCGGCCGGCAGGTCGCGTGCACCGGTTGATCCTCGATGAACGCGACGTCGCCGCCCATGTCGGCGAGATCGGCGCACATGCTCTCGACGAGCGCCGCGACGTCGACCTCGCGCGAGGGCTCCTCGCCCATGCCGGTCCGCGCGGCCTCGAGCGCCGCCTCCGTCGTCGCCTGCAACTCGTCGAGGCTCGCGATCATCCGCTCCTTGAGCTCCGCGTCCTCGATGAATTCGGTCTTGATCTTAAGCGACGTGATCGGCGTCCTGAGGTCGTGCGCGATCGAAGCAAGCAATACGCGTTGATTTTCGAGCGTCGCCATGAGCCGTCGCGACATCGTGTTGAACGAATGCGCCGCGCGGCGCAACGCAAACGGTCCCGTTTCCGGCACGGGATCGACGGCGCGGCCGCGCGCCATCTCGGCGGACGCCTCGGACAGGCGTTGAAGCGGTCCCGAGAACCGGTAGGCAATCCACACGGCAACCGCAAGCAGCGCCAGCGACGCGACGAAGCCGGACAGAAGAAGCGGCGACAGCAGACTCGATCCCGGCGGCCAGACATACTCGGCGTTCAGCCACCGCCCGGGTTCCAGCGCGATCGCGACACTCAGCCGCTCGTACCCTCTGCGTCGCCGCGGCGCCATACCGAACCAATCGAACGGCGTCGAACCGCGCTTCGCGATCCGCACGTCGGTGATGCCGACATCTTCGAGGACCGCCTTCACGCGCTCCTCCGCGTTCGTGTCCCTCTCCGCCCCCTCGGCCACGCGAGGATGCGCCCCGATCGACACGCGCTCGCGATGTTTCGAGGCGATCCGCATGACATCCTCGCGCTCGCTCTCGGGCAACCGCACGAGCAGCCGCGCCACGGCGGACAAACGGTCTTCGATCGCTGCCAGCCGCTCGGCGCGGATTATGCGCGCGCGATCCGATTCCATGATCGCAAACGTCACCGCATTCGAGGCAGTGAGCGCAATCAGGATGACGGCCGACAGCTCCAGCCAAAGCGGGACACGCCGCGCTTTCATGCCGCCGCTGGCTCGGCGGTGAAGACATAGCCGCCGCCCCACACCGTCTTGATGATCTTCGGGTTGCGCGGATCTTCCTCGATCTTCTTCCTGAGCCGCATGATCGCGTTGTCGATCGAGCGGTCGAAGAGGCTGGCCTCACGCCCGCGCGTCAGGTCGAGAAGCTGGTCGCGCGTCAGCGTCAGGTTCGGCCGCTCGATCAGCGCAAGGAGCAGGCGGTATTCGCCGGTCGACAGCGCGACGCCCACGCCGTGCTCGTCGAAGAGTTCGCGTTTCACGGTGTCGAGGACCCAGCGGTCGAACTTGATCCGCCCCTCGACGGCGGGTTGCTGCGAAACGGGCATCGAACGCGCGCGGCGCAAGATCGCGCCGATGCGCGCCAAGAGCTCGCGCGGATTGAACGGCTTGACGACATAGTCGTCCGCGCCCAGTTCGATACCGACGATACGGTCGACGTCATCGCCGCGCGCGGTCAGGAACAAAATCGGCACGTCGCTACCCTCGCGCACCGAGCGGCAGAACGCGAGCCCGTCCTCGCCCGGCATCATCACGTCCAACACGATCAGATCGAAGGCATGCGTGCGCATATGCTTGCGCGCCGTCGCGGCGTTCTCGGCCCCGATCGCGCGATAGCCGTTCTGCTGAAGGTACCGCACGAGCGGATCGCGGATTTCGCGCGCATCGTCGACGACCAGGATGTGCGGGCTCGGTTCGCTCATGAAGTGAGATTTAGCGGTTTGCGGTTATCGCGTGGGTGAACGGCACGGGAAAGATTGTAACAAACTTTGTCGCGGAACCCCGCCCGACAACTCGAATGACAGTTTGCGACAGTTCCGGCCTCAAAATTGGGCCACGCTCCGCACATGTTCGAAGCCGGCGCTTGCAAAGCGCGCAAGGCATAAAACGGAGACGCACAATGAACAGCAAGACATGGGCCGCCGTCGCGGCCGGCGTTGCGGTGGTGGCGGCTGGCGCCGTCGCGGTGGCGTTCGCTTCCGATTGGGGCCCCGGTCACAAGAAGGGCCGGCACGGCCGCGGCCACGGGGGCCACTACATGAA
>QKCS01000220.1 GCA_003246795.1 Alphaproteobacteria bacterium | reverse complement strand
CACGTTCGCGCTGGCGCTGGAGGCGAAGGCCCGCGGGCACAAGCTCTTCTACTACCTGCCGAAACATCTGGTGCAGCGCGACGGCAAGATCGCCGCGCGCGCGCAAACGCTCGACGTGCGCAACGAACGCGGCAACCATTTCACCCTCGGGCCGGCCCAGATGCTCGACCTCGAAACCGTCGACGTCGTGATGCTGCGCCAGGATCCGCCCTTCGACATGGGCTACATCACGACGACCCATCTCTTGGAGCGGCTGCCGAAGAAGACGCTCGTCGTCAACGACCCCTATTGGGTCAGGAATTCGCCGGAGAAGGTCTTCGTCACTGAATTCCCCGACCTGATGCCGACGACGCTGATCACGTCGGATGCTGAGGCGATCCGCGACTTCCGCAAGAAACACGGCGAGATCGTGATCAAGCCGCTCTACGGCAACGGCGGCGCGGGCGTCTTCCGCGTGCGGCCGGAGGACGAGAACCTGAACACCATCATGGAATTCTTTGCGGCCTTCGTGCGCGAACCCCTGGTGGTGCAGCGCTACGTGCGCGAGGTGCGCCAGGGCGACAAGCGCATCATCCTCATCGACGGCGAACCCGTGGGCGCGATCAACCGCGTCCCCGCGCAAGGCGAGGCGCGCTCGAACATGCACGTGGGCGGCCGGCCCGAGAAGACGGCGCTGAGCCGCCGCGATCTCGAAATCTGCAAGCGCATCGGCCCGGAGCTGAAGCGCCGCGGCCTCATCTTCGCCGGCATCGACGTGATCGGCGACCACCTCACCGAAATCAACGTCACCTCCCCCACCGGCATCTGGGAAGTCCGCCGCTTCGACAACGTCGACGTCGCGGCGTTGATCTGGGACGCGATCGAGAAGCGGCGGAAAGGCGGGTGACCCGATGCCGAGTCACACGGTGCGCTCGGGCAGGTACTTCTTCCAGTGCGTGGCTGCATTAGACCGCGTTGGCCCTGCCCGGCGAGCGCGTCGTCTTTTCATGGGTGGTCTGGCCCGATCGCAAGACCGGTGCCGTCGCGCACAGCGCCTGAAAACGATCGGCAAAATGCCCTTCGACGGAAAGCGGATGATCATGGGCGGTTTCGAGCCCATCCTCGCTTATCATCGGACGTGAATTCCGAGGAAGAAGCGCCGCCCACCGTCTCGGGATCTCCGTCGGAGACGTTCGAACACATCCACAAGCGTCTGTGGCAGGAACAAGATGCGGAAGGCGGCACGGACGCATCGGTCGACTACATCTTCGACGTGCCGGTAGAGACCGCCGCCGTCGTGTGCGGCTACAGACACGATTTTTGGAAGTTCGACTGGGGCGAGCCGACGTTCACCGCGCTCACGAAGGGGCCCGATAGATGAAGGGGCCCGATAGATGATGAGCATGCGCGGAAGAACATGGTTGCTCGGCGCGGAGGCCGTGACGCTCCTCGCGGCGCTCGCCTTCACGATTTCGCCGCCGCCCTCGAACGAAGATCCGATCAGCCTTCTGCCGGCCGGTGCATTTGCGGTGGTGCTGTTTGCCGCGAGTCGCCTGACGCGCCATTGGAATGCGGGCACGAGTTGGACACGGTGGCTGATCCTTGTTGCGGAACTCGCCGCGCCAATCAAACAGCGAACATCCTCGCCGGTCACTGATCCCTGCCAGAACTGTCACGCCGACACGCCGCGCAGTTGTCGACGCAGGCGACCCGCTCGCGCTATCGGATTGTTGATGTACCCCTGCAGCAACCGCGGCGATGGAATCCACGCGCACGCGGGCGGCGCAAAGTGTCCCCGCTTGACCCTCGTGCGGACCCGCGCGCAGATCGTTGCACAAAACGCAAAGAAACTAATCGGTGGGGTTGGGGCTGATGAGACTGCGCACACTATTGGCGGGGGCGACGGCGCTCGCCTCGCTCACGGGGCTGGCTCAGGCGGGCGACGGGGCGGGCTGGTATGCCGGCGTCGAAGCGGGCGTCAATTGGGTCGATGACATCGACCAGCTCGAAGCGTACCCGGGGGGCTTGAAGGTCAATCAAAACTTCGAGTTGGACAACGGCTGGGGCCTTTTGGGCACCGTCGGGCGCAAGTTCGCAGGCGGCTGGCGCGCGGAGGTCGAAGTCGGTTACCGCGAAAACGAAGGCGGCCTCTTCACCGGCACCTTGGGCACCAGCTTCGCGCCCGACGCCACCAGCAGCGAATTCACGCTGATGGCCAACGTCGTCTACGACCTCATGCTGGGCCAGGGCACGTCGCTGTCGCTGGGCGCGGGGCTCGGCGCCGACCGCGCGCACACGACCTCCAAGACCGCGGGCTTCGACGACTCGGATTGGTCGTTCGCCTATCAGGGCATCGTCGGCGTGAATTTCGACATCAGCCCGAACATGCAAATGTTCGCGAACTTCCGTTATCTCGCGATCGACGGGCACGACTACTACGACGCGTCGCTGCCGGCCTTCGGCACGCTGCATCAAGACGACATCACGAAAGAGACGCTGACCCTCGGCATCCGCTTCGCGCTCGGCGACGGCGGCGACTGAACTGATGCATGCCCGGGTCGCGCCGGCGCGCGCGTCCCGCTAAGCTCGCGCTCTCGCACAACGGAGGGCGTGGGCATGGCGGAATCGGTCTCAGGGCAAGCGCACGGCAGGCCCAAACCCGCGCCCACGGACAAGCCGCCCGCCTTCCGCGATCCGCGCACGTTCGTGAAGCACGAC
>QKCS01000349.1 GCA_003246795.1 Alphaproteobacteria bacterium | reverse complement strand
TATTGCACTTTCAGCGCCTGCATATCGCGCGTGAGCGCGTCGATCGCCTCGGCTGTCGCCCCCTTCGCGCGCTCGGCTTCGATCATCGTGCTCGTGTAGGCGTCGAAGAAGGCGTAGTTGGTGGCGACGAGATAGACCTCCCACACCAAGACGTAGATGACGCCCGCGACGACGGCGATGCCGAGGCCCATCATGAAGGCGGGCAGGAACTTGATCACGCCGCCCAGTTCCTGATCGCGGTAGCGCTTCACCGCGAAGAAGATCGTCGAGAGCGCGACGATCATCGTGAGGTAGCCGAACAGCTCCGACGCAATGCCGGCGAGGACCGACAGGATCGCGACGCCGATGACGATGAGACCCGCAATGGTGCCGAAGAGGAAGACTCTGTCGGTCATGGGTTCGCGCGCCTTCAGCCGGGGTCCTTGCCGCCGGGTTGCCAGAGTTGGATCGGGTTGCCCTCCGGGTCCGCCGTCTGCGCGAAGCGGCCATTGGGATAGGTCTCGGGATCGATGTCGACCTTGGCGCCGGCCTTGCGCAGTTGGGCGGCCATCTTGTCGAGGTCGCGGACGCGGAAGTTGATCATCCACTGGTTCCGCATGTCGCCGAAATAGGTGGTGTCGTGCTTGAAGGGCGCGAAGACGGTGGTGCCGGCCTCCGTCCGCCAAGCCGGCTTGTCGTAGTCGTCGGGCACCTGCTTGACGCCGAAATTGTCCTCGTACCATTTGGCGAGGGCCTTCGGATCCTTAGCGCGGAAGAAGAAGCCGCCGATTCCGGTCACGCGTTCCATTGCCCTGTTTCCCTTCTCGCTGATGCTTGCCGTGATCGCTTGAACGATTGTCGCGCCCGCCGCAAGGGTGAGAGCCGTGCGGCGCGTCGGATCTTGCGGGTGCGTCATCCGCTCGGTTCCCTCATGCGGCGCGATCTTCGGCACGTGGCGCGTCCCGTCGCTATCGCCCGAAAGGGTGATTTCGCGGAAATTCGCCCTTTCGGACCTCGAGGATCAGGGGAGAAGCCGGAGCTCCCTCGCCTTTCGGATCGCCTGCGTGCGGCGTTCGACCTCGAGCTTCTGGAAGAGATTCGCGATGTGCGTTTTGACCGTGTTCGGCGAAACGTCGAGAGTGCGCGCAATCTCCTTGTTCGCATGGCCGGCAGCGAGGAGTTTGAGGACTTGGCATTCGCGGTCAGTCAGGCCCAGGGATTTTGCAGCCGCGTCGTTGCGCTCGAAGGGGGCGGCGACGGATTTGGGCGTCAGCCGGTAGCCCGCCCAGACGCCGAGGCCGGTGAAGGCGAGCGCGACGAGGACGATGAAGGTCTCCGTCGCGAAGGCGCGGGTGACGTATTTGTACTCGAGCCACTCGAGCGCGAAGGCCCCCGCCGCAAGGGCAAAGGCGTAGAGGGCGACCGTGCGCGCCATGGGACCGGGCGCAAGCCGGGCAAGCGCCTTCGGCGTGCGCCAACTTGCCACTAGGCGGCCGCTTTCGCCCCGCCGCGGAGGTCAGGCGCGAGGCCCTCGCCCATCAGATCGACGAAGTTGGCGGCGTAGAAGCGGTCGATCGCGTGCTGCGGCAAACCCTTCAGACTATCGTCGAAGCGCTTCAGCGGATTGCGGCCGCCCTCGACGTGGGGAAAGTCGGACGAGAACAGGCAGACCTCTTCGCCCGTGTTCTTGATGATCCAGCCCGTGTCCTCGTGCGGATAGGGCGTGACGCGCACTTGGCGGCGGACGAACTCGGACGGCTTCAGCGAGAGTTTCTTCAGCCGCTCCTCGCCCTTGCGGAACGCGTCGGCGCCGGCATCCATGAAGCGCATCCAGCTCGGCAGCCACGAGGCGCCGAGTTCGATGGCGCCGACTTTCAGTTTCGGGAAGCGGTCGAGCACGCCGTCGATGATCATCGCGGCGAGGGTCAGCATCACCGAATGCGGGATCATCATGTAGGAGACGGAGGTGAAGTTCTCTTCGCCGCCGTGGAAGTCCTTCACTTTCGGCAAGCCGTTTTCGAAGTAGTCGGGATTGAGCTTCTCCTCGCCGCCGACGTGGAAGACGATGGGAAGGCCCGCTTCTTCGGCCATGCGCCAGATCGGATCGAAGGCGATGTGGCTCGGCGAGTGCCCCTTGGGGCACCGCGAGGGGATCGTCAGCGCCTTGGCGCCGCCCGCGATTGCCGCCCTCGCGGTCAGCTTCGTGCGCTCGAAATCGGTGAGCGGAACATAGGCCGTGGGCAGGAACCTTCGGTCGACCGAGCAGAAGGCGACCATCATGCGGTTGTGCGCGTCGGCCGTCGCGTAGGCGAGATCGAGATCCGCGCTCTCGTCCAACCCGAAGTTGCCTAGACACCAGGTCGTGAAGACGAGCTGGCTTTGAAAGCCCAGGAGATCGAGCGCACGCGGGCGATCGTCGCGGATGAACGCGCCGAGCGCGTCGTAGTTCTTGCGCAAAAGGATGTTCTCGGCGGCGCCGGCGCGGAAGGCGGCATCGCCCTGTTTCGCGCGTGCCTCCTTCGCCCATTTCGAATCGCGCGACCAGACCTTGAGCTTCGGCAATTCGTCATAGCGGGCGCGGGCTTTCGCATCCATGAAGTCGTCGAGACAGTCGGCGAGCTCCATCAGGTGCGAGTCGGCGTCATGGATCAGACGGTTTGCGGCGTAAGACATTTCCGGCCCTTCGACAGTGTTCTGGTTACGCCGATGATTACGGAGCGGATCGTG
>QKCS01000101.1 GCA_003246795.1 Alphaproteobacteria bacterium | reverse complement strand
GCAAAGTTGAAGATCACATCGTCGACGGCGAGAAGCGCAAACTCTATGTCCATCGCAAAGGCGCGACGCGTGCGTTCGGTCCGGGTCACCCCGATGTCCCCGGTGCATTCCGCGCCGCCGGGCAACCGGTGTTAATCGGAGGCTCGATGGGCACGTCGTCGTACGTGCTTGCCGGTACCAAGGAAGCGGAAGCGCGTTCGTTCAGCTCCGCGTGTCACGGCGCGGGGCGTGCGATGAGCCGGCACCAAGCCTACCGCACTTGGAAGGGTCGACAAGTCATCGATGAATTGGCCGCACGCGGCATCCTGATTCGCAGCCCCTCGTCGCGCGGCGTCGCCGAAGAGGCGCCGGGCGCCTACAAGGACGTCTCCGCTGTGGTCCACGCCGCCGAGGCGGCCGGGCTTGCACACAAGGTCACGCGTCTGGAGCCGCTTGTATGCATCAAAGGGTAACGCGTATTCGTTGAATTTTCTGACCAGCCGGCATGGTTCGGATCGGTTAACGCGCGAAGCCGCCGGACATAAGGCTAGGTAAATCGCGGCCGATTGCGTCGATCGACAACCGTACCGGCCGCACCTTCGTTCTCATACCCAACAAAATCCTGGAAATGTTTTGACGCAGGTCATTACGGCCCTATTCTTTAGGTAAGATTATGAGCACGCCTCGAAAAAGCAGGGAGGGATTTCATGCACTTGCATCGACCGCCAACCGTCGAACGTACGCAACCGACCGCATCAGACGCTGCGAAGTAATCAACGACGGACCATCGCTCGCGAGGCGAAGGAGACGCCTGTTGTTTTTCATGCATGCTGATTTGGTCTTAGCCACCCCGCTTCGTCGGCGCGGCGCGGCTAATTCGTCCGTGCGCGTGTAAAACCCGAGCCGCCCGCATCATGGCCACGCCCGCCCCCGATCGTGTCCCGCTCGCGCCGACCGAAACGCGCATCGCCGTCGTGCACGACGCCGACGAGTCGGTTCGACGGTTACGCGAGGCGCTGTCGCGTCAGGGTTACGATGTCCGGAACTTCGAGAACGCGAACGACGCGCTCGCGGCGCTCGAAGCCGAAACGTTCGACGTTCTACTGACGGATCTCGCGATCCGCGGCCCAAACGGTTTGGCGCTGTGGTCATTGGCGCTCGAACACGATCCGCATCTGATGGTCATACTCATCTCGGACGAAAGCGCGTTGGCGAGTGCGGTCGAAGCGACGACGCAAGGTGTCTTCGGCTGCGTGCGCAAACCCGTTTCGCCCCAATCGCTTGCACCCATACTAAAGCACGCGCTCGATGCACGCCGGCTGCAGCTCGAGAACCTCGATCTGCGCGAGATGCTGGCGGCTTATGAGCTGAGCCAAGTGGCGGCGCAGACACTCGACCCGGGCACGATTCTGAATAGAATCGCGGATGCGGCGGTTGCGCAATGGCGCGCCGACGAGGTCTCAATCATGGTGCCCGATAACGACGGTGCACTCGAAGTAGTCGCCGTGCGCGGCGCCGCGCGCGACAAGTTGCTCGGCACGCGCGATCGCGCGCAACAGAGTATTGCCGCATGGGTGGCGAGCCACCGCGAAGCGCTGGTTCTCCAAGGAGAGATTCGCGACTCACGCTTCGCACCCTCGTATCCGCGCACCGACATTCGCGCCTCGGTATCGATCCCGTTGCTCACCGGCAGCAAGTTGATCGGGGTCCTCAACCTTAACTGCACAAACGGGCCGCGCATGTTCCCGCCGGGCCAAGTCAAGGCGTTGAAACTTTTTGCGAGCGCCGCTTCAGCGGCGCTCGAAACCGCGCGGCTGTACGAACAGGTGCGCGGCACCGAGACGCGCTACCAGCGGCTCCTCGACAACCTCGATGAGATCGTTTATCTGCTCGATATCGATCGCAACGACCCGCTGCGTGGCGTACCGCGCTTCGTGAGCAACCGCGCGACGTCGATCATCGGCTGGACTCCCGAGGAACTCATCGCCGATCCGACGTTGTGGCCGACGCTGATCCATCCCGACGATGTCACGTCGTTCGCACAAAAGACTCTCGTCGCTTATGCGAACGGCGCCGCGACGACGAGGGAATTTCGTATGCGCCACAAGCACAGCGGCGAATACCGATGGATGGAAGACCGCTCGGTCCCACAACGGGACGCCGCCGGTCGGATCGTCACCCTCTTCGGCGTGGCGCGCGACATTACCGAGCGCAAGCGAATCGAGCAAGCGCTGCGCGAGGCTGAAGCACGGCTGCGGCTCGCGCTCGAGGCCGGCCGCATCGGGACCTGGGATTGGGACATGACCACCAATAAGATCATGTGGTCGCGCGGTCATGAGCAACTGTGGGGTATGGCGCCCGGTACGTTCGGTGGTACATACGCCGAATTCGAGGGGCGTCTGCATCCCGACGATCGCCCCGCGCTTGAGAGCGCCGTAGCTCGGGCGATTGCTGAGCGACGCAAGTATCGCCACGAGTTTCGCGTCGTCTGGCCCGATGGCTCGGTGCATTGGGTCGTGGGCGAAGGCGAGTGCTTTCATGACAACACCGGCAAACCGGTGCGCATGGTTGGGACGGTCAGCGACATTACCGAGCGGAAGTTGGCCGAACAGGCCTTGCACGATCAACAGCGCAAACTCGACACGCTGATGAGCAATCTGCCGGGAATGGTATATCGCTGCCGCAACGATCCACAGTGGACGGTCGAATTCGCGAGCCACGGCAGCATTGCGCTCACCGGCT
>QKCS01000004.1 GCA_003246795.1 Alphaproteobacteria bacterium | reverse complement strand
CAGGTAGTCCATTGCGTGAAGCGCGTCGTAGGCGCCGAGGCCGAGCGTTTTCTCCTTCAGCTGCGCCTTGGCGGCGCGATAGGAAGCGAGGTTGCTCTCGACCATTTCGGGCCAAAGGCCCAAGCGTGAGAAAATATGCGTGGGCATGTGCAACGCGTGCGGCACGCTGGGTGCAATCGCGCTGTAAGCGCGCGCCGCAGGCAAACCTTTCTCCGCGATTTCGGCATAGTCGTAGGTGTGGATCAGATAGTGCGCGACACCCGGGTGCTTCGGATACTTCTGAAACAGCGGCTCCAGAATCGATGCCGCCTTCAGCTGCTTGGCGAAGGTCTTGTCGGTGGGTTCGGCGGTGATGTTGAGCGCCAACGCGTAGAGAATCTGCGCCTCGGTGTCGTCGGGGTATTCCGCCGACAGCGCTTCCATCGCTCTTTCGAACGCGAGCGCGCGCGTGCGGAAATCGACGCTCTGCCAGTCCTTGAAGAAAATGCCCAGGGCACCAACGTAAGCACGCTCGCGCTCGCTCTTCGCGCCTATGCGCGCCGCCTCGGCTGCGGCCGGCGCGCCGCGCTCGGCGGCATTCGGGTTCGTGGGCCAAGTAAAGGGGTTGCCCATTGACATGATCGCGATGCCCCAATGCGCCATGACGCATTCAGGATCGTTCTCAAGCACCTTGGCGAACGACGCCTTGGCGGGGTCAAACCAGAAGGAGTGGAAGAGCGCCATGGCGCGGTTGAACTCGCGCTGCGCCTCAGCGTTGCAGGTGACGGGAAAACTTACTTCGCCCAATTGCTCAGTGGGCGTCCCGTGGCTCGCAGGGCCCTCAAGCTCGGGCGCGGCAGAAACTTCCGTGGCCGTTTGCTTCGTCTCCGCGGACGAAGGTGGCGACGCCTCACCGCACGCGGCGAGCAAGAACGCGGGCACAAACATGGCCGTCGACAGCCGCGCGGTTCGAGTGGTGTTGCGCATCTGGTGCACTCCCTGCTTGGAATGGGTAAGCGATAGTTCCGTTTGGCGCGGCCGAAAAGGGCCGTATGTGCGATATCTGGCCGCTCGTCGTCCTTGGGCGCAGATTCACTGACCGTGCGAACGAACGGGATGGCCACCGCGTCGCAGGTCGCCGCCGACTAGACATGCGATGGCATTGCTACGCTGGAGCCGCCACCGCGCCGAGCTGCACCAACACGCCCAAGCGATCGAGGTTCGTCCAACGCTCAACGACTTTGCCGCCGCTGAATCGGAAGATGTATTGGGCAGCAAAGTTCACTTGCTTGCCAGTAGCAGGGACGCCGCGGAATTTCGCTTGGTGCGTGCCCTTCACGGCCAAGCGCCAAGCAACCTCGTCGCCTTCTCCCACCATGTCCTCAACAGCGATCGTGAGATCTGGAAAGCCCTCCCAGAGGCTATGGTAGAATTCCTTCATACCTCGGAAGTCGAGCGGCTGCGGGCCAAGCCCATGTGCGACGACACTCGGGTCGTGGATGTCGAACCAATTAAGGCGCGCTTTGGGATCGTTGAACGCTTCAGCGGCGGCGTGCAGCGTGGCCTTATTTTGCTCTACAGACATGATGTTCCTCCCTTTGGTTGAGACTTAGTTGGTTTGCTCTTGGGACGAGCGCTGCCGGGTGGATGGCGCCAGCAGGATCAATGCGACGCCTATGACAATTAGTGCCGGAACGTCCCCGATCAGGTGCGTGCGCTCTGTCTCGTCGACAACGGCTTGGGCGCCCATCACAAGCCCATGGACCACGCTCGACCAGCCAGCGAACAGAATCAGAGAGTGGTGCTTCGCGGGTGCTCGGCTGGCGAGGAGAAGGAAAATCCCGAGTATCGCGTAAACTCCCATGATCATTTGTTCGTACTCGTATTGCCTGGGCGTCCAGGCGAAACCGGCCGGCCAAACCTGCATGAGCGCGGCGACGCCGACGAGGAAGATGACACCCGACGCAACGAGCACGATCTTCAACCACTGGCTGCGCGTTTCTTCGGACATCGAATGCCTCCTTGACGTGCTACTTCTCGTGGACGGAATGCGAGTGCTTCATAACGGAACGTTCGTTCTGTTATTGGACAAAAAAAGGGCTATGTGATCACCGCGAGCAGGGCGCGGACCGACTCGCGCGCTTCCTTTGCGCTAACGACCTTGGCAACGTTCAGTAGACCCGTCGAATAAGTCGCCAGCACCTTGGCGTGCTTGCTAACATCCGCGTCTCGAGAAACCTCGCGCAGCTCCTTCGCCCGTTCGATTGCGGCACTAAAGTCGGTTTCCACACGTCTCAAATATGCCTTCAGGATCTTTTCTCGGCGAGCGTCAGGCGCGGCTACACCAAGCTCTGCGATCGTGTTGCATATGAGGCAGCCATTTGGAGACACGCCCGTTTTGACTCGCGACACCAGCTCCATCAGTACTTCCTCGATAATTTTCAGCCCGCTCCCGGAGGTCTTAAGGCGCGCGAAGAACGGCACGGCGACCTCGTCGTAGTACGCCTCGAGTGCTTCGGCGAACAACGCTTCCTTGCTTCCGAACGTCGCGTACAGAGAAAACCGGTTGATCCCCATACGCTCGACGAGATCCTGCATCGATGTCGCTTCGTAGCCCTTATCCCGAAAAACCATCATCGCCTCATGCAGGACCTCGGCGCGGTCGAACTGTTTCATTCTTGGCATGTCGTATACGTTTATAAACGCGCGTTCTGAAATGTCAATCGCGCGGCTGTCCCAAGACCTCAAATGGATTGGATGACCGATTCGGGCGAAATCCGACCCGTTCGCGCGCATGCGTGGTTGAAGCTGCTGCTGGACGGCAGCGTCGCCTCACTCGAAGAGCTCGCCCGTCGCGTCGGTCATGAGCGCATCTATGTGCGGCGGGTGCTAAGGCTCGCGTTTCTCAGTCCGGCGCTAACTTCGGATATCCTCGACGGGCGACAGAGTGCAGGTCTCCTGCTCACAGACTTGATCGAGACCGACTTGCCGCGTGCATGGTCGGCCCAGGCGCAACTCGCTCAGCTCTGACTTCGCTCTCCGGCCGATACAGTGCCGAGAATTCCAGTCGCCGGAGACGGTGACGCAGCAAACGGCCGCACGTTCACTGAGCCCGTAGTTCCTTGTCCGCAGCTCGCCGAACAAGGCGCCATTCCGCGCCGTTTTGGGCCCGTGCTCACTGTCGACAGAGATGGCGAACGTGAGTGGTACAGCTGGGTGGGCTCGAACCACCGACCTCCGGATCCACAATCCGGCGCTCTAACCAACTGAGCTACAGCTGCATTCGGCGGCCGCTTCGCCAAGGCCCGAAATAGGCGGCGGAAACTAGTGCCTCGAACCCATGTTTGCAAGTTGGCGCCCGACGCTTGGCGCGGACGGCCAATGCCGAGGCAAGCAAAGACGCGCGCGCGTCGGTCGTCAGCCAACTTAACCTCTCCTTAAGTACGCCCGCCCACAGTGGACGGCAGTTTTGCCTTTGAATTTGCCGTTCGGGTAGGGGCGGCGAGGGCCGTCGGCGCAAGCCGGCGGCCTTTGCGTTTTCGCCGGTCAGCGGCTATTTGACCCCGCGTCATATGCCCGAGTTCGACCTGTCACAGACATCCGGACGACTGGCCGCGCTCGTCGACATGACGTGGCGCGACCACGCGTTTTTGCGCGTGTGGTGGCAGAACGCACACTGGATCTCCGACGAGATGGTGCGCACGAACCAGCCATGGCCGTTTCAGATCAACCGGTGGGCGCGGCGCGGGATCAAGACCGTTATAAACCTGCGCGGCGGGTTCGGAACCAGCTTCCATCAACTCGAGCGCGACACGTGCGAACGGTTGGGCGTCCGGCTTGAGAACTTCACGGTGACATCGCGCGGCGCGCCCACGCTGGAGCAGGTGCGCGGCGCAAAGGACCTGTTCGAGCGGATCGCCTATCCGGCGCTGATGCACTGCAAATCGGGCGCCGACCGCGCGGGATTGATGAGCGTGCTCTATCTTCATTTTCGCAAAGGGGAACCGATCGAGAAGGCCATGCGCATGTTGGGACTGCGCTATGGTCACGTGCGGCAGGGCAAAACGGGCGTGATCGACTACTATTTCGACGAGTACTTGAAGCACGGCCAACCGAAGGGACTCTCGCTGATCGAATGGACGGAGCGGGCTTACGATCCGGACAAACTCAAAGCCGCGTTCCGCGCCCAGTGGTGGGCCAATGTCCTTGTCGAGAAGATCCTCAGACGCGAGTAGAGGTTACGCATGAGCGACGCCCCGATCCGAACGGCTTTCGTCAAGGCGAACGGTTTGACGTTCGAAGTCGATCAGTGCGGGGCGGGCGACAAGTTCGCGTTGCTGCTGCATGGGTTTCCGGAGTCGAAATTCTCGTGGCGTCATCAGATGCCGTTGCTGGCGCGGCTGGGCTATACGGTGTGGGCGCCAAACATGCGCGGCTACGGCAAGACGTCTCGCCCTCCGAACGTCGCCGACTATCACATCGATCAACTGGTCGCCGATGCGGCGGGGCTCATCGATGCCGCGAGCGGCAAGAACACGCTGCTGATGGCGCACGATTGGGGCGCGATCGTCGCGTGGCAATTCGCCATCAGAAAGACGCGGCCGCTCGACCGGCTGGTCATCATGAACGTGCCGCATCCGGCGTGCATGACGCGCGAGCTGCGCACATGGGCGCAGCTCAAGAAGTCCTGGTACGTCTTTTTCTTCCAAGTGCCGTGGCTGCCGGAGCGCGTGCTGTCGGCGCGCGGCGGGGATGCGATTAGGCGGGCGTTCGTCGACATGGCGATCGACAAAGGACGCTTTCCGGTCGCCGTAACGGACGAGTTCCGGCGCAATGCGCTCGAACCCGGCGCGCTCAAGGCTATGGTCAACTACTATCGGGCGGCCGTGCGCGCGGGGAGCGCCGCGATGAATCCGCAGCCGGGCACGGTGGATGTGCCGACGCTGATGATCTGGGGCGAGGAAGACACGGCGTTGGGCAAGGCGACGACCGTCGGCACAGATCAATATGTGAAGAATCTAACGCTTCGGTATCTGCCCGGCGTCTCACACTGGGTTCAGCAGGAAGCGCCCGAGAAGGTCAACGCGATGATCGAAGCGTGGATCAAGGGCGAGCCGGTGCCGCTTGAAGGCGAGATCTTGCGCTGACTGTTACGCGGCGAGCCCCGCCGCGACGAAGGCGATGAGCTCGCGTTTGATCGTCTCGAGGTCGGTCGACACGATCGCTTGAGCGAAGGGCGCGTCTTTCGGCACCCCGCCGCTGCGGATGGCCGTGATCATTAAGAGCGCGTGCTGCGTGGCGCCACGAAGGAATGCAAGGCGCCACATCCGTTTGCGGTCGTCCGAAGCCAAGGCCGGCACCGCGGCGCGCAATGCTTCGTCGAAACGTTCGAAGAGGCGTAGCGAACTCTCCGGCGGGGCAAGCTGTTCGGCGCCGGGCTCCCATGCCAGGCGCGATATGAAGCGAATGAAATGCGGCCAACCGGTCTCTTCCGACAGAGCTTGGTCGAAAACCGGCGCGATGAACGCGGTGACCAGTTCATCCGGCGTCGGGACCCTGCCCTCGCGGTTCGTGTTGTCCTGCACCTTGTCGAGCGCCGTACTTCGCGCCGCCTCGAGGCCGGAGAGCCGGCGCGCGATGACCGCGCGCACGAGGTTGTCCTTGCTACCGAAGTGGTAGTTGACGGCGGCGACATTGACTTGGGCTTGCTCCGTGATCGCGCGAACGGACGTGCCGGCGACGCCATGCTCGGCGAACAGCCTCTCGGCCGCATCCAGAATACGGTCGTGGGTCGCGGCGGAATGCGCGTAATCCGTAGGAGGAAGTTCGACCTTGGTCATTGCCTCAAACAGCATAGACCCACGACCGGTCGCGCGCCACGACCTCGTCCCTTGCGCTTAGGCGCGTCTCCCGCTTCATTGGGGACAAATCATTCACCGTAAGCGGAGGAACCCCATGCCCGTGACCTACGAAGGACTGATGTCGCTGAAGTCCGAGGGCGAAGTGTTTTCCTACTCGGATCGCGAGACGATGCTCTACGCGCTCGGTGTCGGCATGGGGCGCGATCCGATGAACGAAGACGAACTGCAGTTCGTCTATGAGAACGATCTGAAGACCGTCCCGACGCTCGCCACCGTCATCGCGTGGGGACAGCGCACGCTGGGGCAATCCGGCATCAACTATCTGATGGTCGTGCATGGCGAGCAGCGGCTGACCCTTCACAAACCGTTGCCGGCTTCGGCGACGATCGTTTCGGACGAGCGTGTGACGGCCGCGGTCGACAAGGGCGCAGGCAAAGGTGCGCTGATCTTCACGGAGAAGGTCATTCGGCTGAAGGATTCGAACGAGAAGCTCTGCACGCTGGGCGGCACGATCTTCGCGCGCGGCGACGGCGGGTTCGGCGGTCCTTCGACGGGCGCGCTCGAACCGCACGCGATACCGGAGCGCAAGGCCGACGCCGTGTGCGAGACCGACACGCGCGCCGACCAGGCCCTGCTCTATCGTCTGTCGGGCGACCGGAACCCGCTGCATTCCGATCCGAAGATCGCCAAGATGGCGGGGTTTCCGCGACCGATCCTCCACGGCCTCTGCTCCTATGGGACGGCGTGCCGCGCGGTATTGCAGACGATCTGCAAGTACGATCACACGATGATCGCGGGTTTCGACGTGCGCTTTTCCGCGCCGGTGTTTCCCGGCGAGACGATCGTCACGGAGATGTGGAAGGACGGGAACGTCGTGTCGTTCCGCTCCAAGGTGAAGGAGCGCGACATCGTCGTGCTCAACAACGGAAAATGCACCCTGAGGGGCTGAACGAAGAACCGTTTTCCGACCCGCTTGGCGAATCCGCCGCGTTGATCGCGGCGGGGCGCGCGGAGGAGGTCGTAACGCGATGCCAGGCGCTGCTCGCGCGCGGGCGCGGCGGTACGCTGACGCGGGTGGCGTTGGGGCGGGCGCTTGTCGCGTCGGGCCGCCCGCAAGAGGCGCTCGACGTGTTGCGCGAAGCAAATCATTCATCGCCCAATACGGCGGAGGTCGTCCTCGCTTTCGGCGAGGCTCTGGCGGCGGCCGACGCTCTGCCGACGGCGATCGCCGAGTTCCAGCGCGCGGCGCGGCTTGCCCCGGACGACGGCCGGCCGCATTGGCAAATGGCGCAGCTGTGGCTTGCGGCCGGCGAAGCGGACCGTGCAGAAGCGGCAGCCGAAATCGCATCGCACCTCGGTGGCGTGGACGACGATGCCCTGAACGCGCTTCGCGAGTCGGCGTCGCGGATTCGCGCCGCCGCACGCGCCGACGCCGGCTATGTTCGCCAGCTCTTCAATCAGTTCGCGCCGGACTACGATGTGCGGATGCGCAGCCGCCTTGGCTACGCAGCGCCGGAGATCCTGCTCGACATCGCGGGTCACGTTGTCGATCCGCGCGACCGGTTTGACGTCCTGGATCTGGGTTGCGGCACGGGCCTGTCCGGGCTTGCCTTCAAGCTGTTGGCCAAGCGGCTCGTCGGCGTCGACCTGTCGCCCAAGATGCTTGACGTCGCGCGAGGCCTTGGCATCTACGATCAGCTGGTCGAAGGGGATGTCGAGTTCTTGCCGCCGTCGGTCGACGGCCCCTTCAACCTTGTCGTTGCAGCGGACGTTCTTGTCTATCTCGGTTACCTTGAGCCCTTGTTTGCGGCCGTCCGCGCCCGCCTGTCGTCCGGCGGACTGTGGCTGTTCACGACCGAGCGCAGCGGCGAGGTTGATTTCGAACGAGGCCCGAAGCGGCGCTACCGTCACAGCGCCGACTATCTGAAGCGCTTGGCGGCGGCTCACGGGTTCGACGTCCTGACGTTGATCGAATGCGTCACGCGCCACGAAGCGGGCGTACCGGTGCCCAGTTGGGCGAGCGCGTTCCGAGCAAGTGGTTGAGTCCCCTCAACGGCAGCGGTCCGTCAACGGCCGAATGTTAACCGGGCAGCGAAACCATGCCGACGATCCAAGGGCGGATTCGGCGTGGATTTGTGGCAAATAGGTAGGCTATAGAGCCCGGTCGGCAGATCGCCGGACGTTCATCCGCCGTTCAACTCGCGTTTGGTCGGATGAATTCGTTGGGGCATCACACGTTCGGAGTTGGGGTCATGCGGTTCTTCTTGGCGGCACTTTCCTGTCTTCTCGTTGCGAGCACGGCCTTTGCGGCGCTTGCCGAGGAAAAGAAGCCCAAGCCGGTCGACATCAAGAAAGAGATCACCGACAAGTGCGGGCTTGCGCCATACGGGCTCGTTGACCTCAACGGCAAGAGCGCCACGAAGGAAGAAATGGAGGAGGCCAAGTTCCAGGTCACGGCCTTCATCACCCAAGTCGACGTCTATCAAGAATGCCTGTTGAAGCTGGCCAACGCGCTGGGCGACCGCTTGAGTGACAATGACAAGCGCGTCATCGCGCTCGCTATGAAGCAAAGCCAAGAAGAAAAGGAGGCCGTCGGCAACGCCTACAACCAGGCCGTCGACGACTACAACGCTACGCACAAATAAGTGTGACTGCGGCGGAACGCCGCCGCGCACACCGTCCTTCGCCGCAAGATTGCCATGAACGCGCCCCGCATGGGGCGCATTTGAACACGAGCTTTCCTCCCGTCGCACAAGCGAGGGAGCAAGCCCGTGACAGAGCTTCAGAGCTACAACCTTTCCGTTTTCCGCCAACGTCTGGCGACGTCGGCCGCGGTCGCCGCCCTTCTTCTAGGCGTGCTGGTGCTGGCGGGATGCGAGCAGAAATCTGGTCAGCAAACTGCCAAGGACGCGCCCAAAACGACAGACGGCACAACGGAGGCGATGGAAGCGGACGTCGCCGACGCCGCTCCTGCGGAGGAAGCGGTGCCGATGGCCGGCCTTCGTGCACGCGGCGATTTCTATGGCTACACACAGCCGGTTATGCAGCCAGCGCCGGAGGTCCGCGACAAGTTTCCGGACGCGAAGCCCAATCCGGTCAAGCTCGCCAGCGAAGAGCCGGTCTCGACGTTTTCCGCAGACGTTGACACGGCGTCCTACGCCGTCGTGCGCAAGTTCCTGAACGACGGCGCGCTGCCTCCGGGCGACGCCGTGCGCATTGAGGAGATGGTCAACTACTTCGACTACAAATACCCGTTGCCGGACAACCGCGCGCAACCGTTTCGCCCGACGGTTCAGGTCTACCAGACGCCGTGGAACCCCGACACGCAGATCGTCCACATCGGAATCAAAGGCTTCGATATCGAGCGAGCCAAGCGGCCGGCGGCGAACCTCGTGTTCCTGCTGGATGTGTCGGGGTCGATGAACGCGCCAAACAAGCTTCCGTTGGTGAAGAAGGCGATGCGCCTTCTGGTCAACGAAATGACCGACAAAGACCGCGTGTCGATCGTCGTTTATGCTGGCGCCGCGGGCATGGTGTTGGAGCCGACGTCGGGTGCGGACAAAGGCAAGATTCTGGCCGCGCTCGACAATCTGTCGGCGGGCGGATCGACGGCAGGGGCCGAAGGCATTCGTCAGGCCTACCAGCTAGCGCGCGCCAACCTGGTCAAGGACGGCGTCAATCGCGTGATCCTGGCGACGGACGGCGATTTCAACGTGGGCATCACGGACCCGAACCAGCTTGAAGATTTCATTGCGCGCGAACGCGAGAGCGGCGTGACCCTGTCGGTGCTGGGCTTTGGGACCGGCAATTACAACGACGCGCTGATGCAGAAACTGGCCCAGGAGGGCAACGGCAACGCCGCCTACATCGATACGATCAACGAGGCGCGCAAAGTTCTGGTCGAGCAAGTCGGGGGCACGCTGTTCACGATCGCCAAGGACGTGAAGTTCCAGATTGAATTCAACCCGACGCGCGTCAGCGAATATCGGCTCATCGGCTATGAGACTCGGCTCTTGAACCGCGAGGATTTCAACAACGACAAAGTAGACGCGGGCGATATCGGCGCGGGACACAGCGTGACCGCATTGTACGAGATCGTGCCGGCGGGATCGAACGGGCACTTGATGGATCCGCTGCGCTACCGTGCGGTGACGCCGGTCGAGCCTGCGGACAAGAGTGGCGAGATTGCGTTCCTGCGCATGCGCTACAAACTGCCCAACGAAGACAAGAGCCGATTGATCGAACGGCCGGTGACGGACCGCGACGTATTGAAGGACATCGCCCGCGCTTCTGATGACCTACGTTTCGCGGCGGCCGTCGCAGGCTTCGGCCAGTTGTTGCGCAACGACCCCTATATGAAGAACTTCAGCTATGCCGAGGTGGCCGATCTGGCCACCGGCGCAAAAGGCGTCGACCCGTTCGGCTATCGGGCGGAGTTCGTGCAACTGGTGCGGTTGGCGGAGTCCCTGCCCGCT
>QKCS01000240.1 GCA_003246795.1 Alphaproteobacteria bacterium | reverse complement strand
GTCTCCACGCCGTTTCAAGCCGACGAGGATCTTCGTCGCGCGCGCGTGATTGATCGCGTTGGACACGAGGTTCGTGGCGATGCGCATAAGTGCGACGGCGGGCGCTTCGAAGACCTGCGTGCTGGGGACGATGCGCAGCGCAGCGCCGCTCGCCCTCGCTTCGGCGGCGAACATTTTCTCCAGCATCTTCAGCACATGCGCGGCCGGAATGTTCTCGGCTCGCTCCTCCGCGGCGATATCCGGTTGGCCCGACTTGCCGACAGAGCGCGAGAGATCATCGGTCAACGCAGAAAGATGGTTCAGGATGCGATCGAGCCTGGCGACGTTTTCCGACGGAACTTCGCTCTTGAGGACATCGAGTTCGGCGCGCATCGAGGCGATGGGCTGGCGGATGTCGTGAGAGGCGGTCGAGATTTGCCGCGTTCGGCTGGCTGCGACGTCGCGGGCGCGCGAATAATTCTTCTCCATCTCGAGGAGGGCGGCCGACGTCGCCGCGTCCTTGCGCGCGGCTTCGAGTGCGGCCTCGAGCGCCCTTTCGTGCGACCGGCGTATGTCGATCAGGGCGAGCACGATTGCGCCCATGGTCGGCGCCGCCGCCAACGCGAACACGACGCGAAGCGGGCCGCCGCCCAGCGCTTTGGCGTCGGGCCCATAGACGAGGAAGAGGGCGATCACCGCGACGGCGAGCGCCACGGCGATCAGTTGGGACGCCCGATTTGGCTTCTCGTCCAACTTGCGCCAGGTGGATGTCGAGAACACGTGACTTGCGAACATGGCGACCAGCAACGCGTTCGCGGCAATCGCCAACGGCGGCGACGGCCAAAGCCAAGCGGGGACGATCAGAAGAATGGCGCCGACCGCCAGGAGCTTCAGCAGGCGACGCGCGCGGATGGCCTGGCGCCGCGGATCGATTGCGCGCTCCGCCGTCAAGAAGCCGACGCCCGCGCCCAAGAACCCGACGGTGAAACCCAGCGACAGCGCCGCACTGTCCGAAAGGCCCGGGACGGAAGACAAGCCGCCTTCGATGACCCACACGAGAGCGAGCATCAACGCGAATAGGGCCGAGTAATAGATCCCGATCCAATTCTTGAGCGCGAAATTGATCAGGAAGAACGCGACGATCACGGTCGAGGCCGCCGTGTAGAAGATTGCGGCGCCCGTGGACGCGGTCTGCACCTGCGCCGCCGCGTCCGCCGCGCCGATCAGCGACAGCGCGACCGATACGGCGGCGACGCATGCCAGCCTTATTCCGCGAGAAGTCGTGGTTCGCGTTCCGCGCATCGATAACCTTCGAAATCCCTAGCCCGGACGCCCGCGATTGGAAATGGGTAGTCGTACCCATACACGCGCCCCGGCGCGCTTCGTAGCATCGCGTCCGTTCAAGAAGGGACGCCGTCCATGCGTATCGACTCTTTCCAGCCCATTGCTCTCGCCAGCCGAGCCGTTCTTCTCGCCGCCGCGATAGCATTGCCCGTCGTTCCGGCCGCGGCGCAAGATGTTGGCGAGGCGATCGCGCAGGTGGCGGGCATCCCGCAAGTGAACGCGTTCCTGCCGAACAAGTCAGCGGTCGCGCAATCGGAGGCGCTGCCCATCGACGGGGTATGGACGATCTCCACGATCGGCAAGCGAATCCGGATCGAACGCGGCCGCGCCTACGCGATCGACTCGTGGCTGCACCTGTTCACACTGCGCGTTCAACCGGACATGGTGGTGCTGCAGAATTTCAGGCGCACGGCGGCCGGCCGCTACACAGCCGACGATCTTCCGCTGTTGGGGCCCGCCACGTTCCAGTTGACGCCCGACGGCAACCTGAACGCCTCGGTGCAAGGCGCGTTGGGCCCGGCGTCCTACGTCCTGATCAAGCGAGAGATCGACGACGAGGACGCGTTGCAGAACGAGCTTTCGGGCGGCGAGCAAGATGCCGAGGACGAACCATCGCCGCCGGCCGCACCGGCGCCTGCACCCGGCGAAGCCGACCCGCTGGCCGACTGCGAGAACTTGGACGTCGATCCGGAGACGGACGCCGTCGTCTGCAAGGACTGACTCACAGGAAGCTTTGCGGGTCGACGTCGATCGTGAGGAAGACCGACGACGGCAGCTTCAGCGGGTCGAGCCAGGAGCGCAGGTAGGCTTGGAGGTTGACTGTGCGCTCGGCGTGGACGGCGAGGCGCAGGCGCGTTTGGCCGCGGATCATGGCGAGCGGCGCGGGCGCGGGACCCCAGACTTGGACGCCCTTCGCGTTCGGCGCGGTGGCGGCGAGTTGTTCGCCGGCGTCGTGTACGCGTTGTTCTTTGCGTCCTGACAGAATGAGCGCGGCCATGCGGCCGAACGGCGGCAGACCGGCGGCTTCCCGCCTGCCCCACTCCGCCGCGTAGAACGCGTCGCGGTCGCCCGAGGCGATCGCTTTCAGCACTTGATGGTTCGGGTCGCTGGTTTGGATGAGGACGCGGCCCGGGCGGTCGGCGCGGCCGGCGCGGCCTGAAACTTGATGCAAGAGCTGAAACGTGCGTTCGCGGGCGCGCGGGTCGGCGCCTTCCAGTCCCAAATCGCCGTCGACCACTCCGACGAGAGTCAGCATCGGAAAGTTGTGGCCCTTCGCCACGATCTGCGTGCCGATCAGAATGTCGATCTCGTGGTTTGCGACGGCTTCGATCGCGAGCTGGATCTGGCGCGGGCCCGCCATCGTGTCGGACGAAGCGACGCTCGTGCGGGCATTCGGAAATTTCGCCGCGACTTCTTC
>QKCS01000323.1 GCA_003246795.1 Alphaproteobacteria bacterium | reverse complement strand
GGCCTGATCGCGATCCAAACCGAAGAAGTCAGCCTCGACAAGATCGAGGAAGTGAACATCGCGGAATCGATCATGGGGCGCATATTTGGGTTCGGCACGGTCCAAGTACATGGCACCGGCGCCGGCGACATTATTGTGAATATGGTCGCCTACCCTGTGCACCTCAGGCGTCAGATTCAAACGGCGCGCGAACAGCTTCGCAACGCCAAGGGCGAGTAGCTCCCACGACGTCACGAGACCGGCAGCGGCGTTTTCGCGTCGCGCCGATGCTTGGCTTCACGCGATTTCGATGCAGGGTGCTTCGACGCGGCCGCGCAAAGGTGTGGAGCGCTGCACATTGGTCGAGGCGACAATCGCATCCCCCTCCTTCTTGAATTCCCAATACCCGCGATCGCTTGCCGATCTTCGCGCGCCGGTGAACCACTCCCAACGCACCTTCGTCGCGCGGGCGATTTGAAACGCGTGCTTGCTCGCCTCCAAGCCCGAGGGCGACCAGACAAACAGCGTCTCGCCTTTTTCGAAATGCACCTTGAGAAGGTTGTTGTCGGCCTCGCACGAAACGATCTGATGGACGTTGTCGAGCGGCCGGCCGAACCACTGGCCCCAGACGCAAAGCGCCCCGCCGCGCGGCAGCGTCTCGTTCAAGTGCGCGGCGATAGCCTGCGCCTCGGTCATTGCGGATTCCTCGCGCCGGTTTGGCGATGGTGGGCCCGGCAGGACTTGAACCTGCGACCAGACCGTTATGAGCGGCCCGCTCTAACCAACTGAGCTACAGGCCCCACCGTTCGGGCTAGCCGCTATAGCAAACCACGCTCCAGCGACGAAGCCCTCAGTTTTGTGATCGTCCGTTCACCCGCGTGCAAGCTTTGTCACGGCCTGAGGCCTTTGTTTCGCCCTCTTCGGCCCAATATGATCCCGCGAACTTGAAGCCAGCGGGGATTGAACTCATGAACATTCGAGCGATTGCAGGCGCATCTGCCCTTGTCATCGTCGTGGCGATCGCAGCGGCGGCGTTGATCGGTCCGCGGCAGGGCATGTCGGCCACCGATGGGAACTTGCCGCGCGTGATCAGCGTCTCTGGCACGGGCGAGGTGAACACGCGCCCGGACATGGCCAGGGTTTCGACAGGCGTCGTCACCGAAGCGGCGACCGCCAAGGAAGCGCTTGCCAAGAACAACACGGCAATGGCCGCCGTGATAGCAGCACTCAAGGACGCGGGTGTCGCGGAAGACGATATCCAGACCTCGAATTTTTCCGTCTCGCCGAAATACCCGCCGTATCAACCAAATCAAACGACGGCGCGCCGGATCGTCGGCTACACCGTGTCGAACCAAGTGACGGCGGCCGTGAAGAACCTAAAGAAGCTCGGCGCAATCCTCGACACGCTGGTTCAGGCCGGATCGAACCAAATCCACGGCGTCAGCTTCGACGTCGACGAACCGAAGCCCCTGCTCGACGAGGCGCGCAAGAAAGCCGTCGCGGACGCGCGCGCGAAAGCGGAGCTCTACGCGGCTGCCGCGGGCGTCAGTCTGGGCCGGGTCGTTCAGATCTCCGAGTCGAGTTCAGTAATGCCCCCGCAGCCGATGTACCGGATGGCCGCCGCTCCCGCCGCAGCCGAATCGGTGCCAATTGCCGCAGGCCAGCAGACGCTCACCTCCAACGTCTCGATAACCTACGAGATTCAATAGGCTTCTCGCGCAAGAGGCTGGGCAATCTGGCCAGGCGTTAGCCACATCCACGTACCAGAATTGTGAATGGTCTTCCGGGTGCAACCGCCTATGTTCGCGCGGGGACTGGGGTTTGCTTCGGCGCGCGAGCGACCGCTGGAAAGTTAATGCGAATGCTGCGTCTGAGTTCGCTTGCGACGATTCTGTTTCTTGTCTTCGTCGTCGCGGTTGCCGTATCCGGGGCTCCGGCAACGGCCTACGGCCCGGAAGAGCTGATCCCGCGCAAAGTTATCTTCGGCAATCCCAAGCGTGCGGCACCTTTCCTGAGCCCCGACGGCTCGAAGATCATCTTCACCGCACCCGTCGAGGGCGTCATGAACGTCTGGGTCAGCCCAGTCGACGACTTGTCGGCGGCGAAGCCGATCACGCACGAGAAGCAGCGTCCGATCTGGAAGTACTGGTGGGCGCGCAACGGCACCCACGTTCTCTACATGCAGGATCAGCGGGGCAACGAGAACTTCCACCTCTTCGCCGTCGATCTCGCCAAGGGCACGACCAAGGACTTGACGCCCTACGGAAATGTCCGCGCCGATGTGATCGCCTCGTCCTACAAGCGGCCCGACGAGATTCTTGTCGGACTGAACAAGCGCGACAAACGCTGGCACGACCCGTGGCTCGTGAACGTCGTCACGGGCAAGGCGAAGATGGTCCTGAAGAACAAAGGCTTTGCCGCCGTGTTTGCCGACAGCAATCTGAACGTCCGCCTTGCGATGAAGCCCCGGCCCGACGGCAGCAAGGAACTCTATCGCCGCGACGGCAGGTCATGGTTGCCGCTGGCTACAATCCCGGCGGCGGATTCGCTGACGACCGAGCCTCTGTTCTTCGCGCCCGGCGACAAGGCCGTCTACATGTTCGAGAGCCGCGATCGCGACAAGCGCGCGCTCGCCATGCTCGACCTGAAAACGGGGACCACCACCACCGTCGGCGCGTCGTCGAAGTCCGACGTCGCCGAATACATTCACGACCCCGTAACAATGGAAATGCTCGCTTACGCCTCCGAGTACGAGCGCATGAAAT
>QKCS01000243.1 GCA_003246795.1 Alphaproteobacteria bacterium | reverse complement strand
CGGAGCAACGAACGCGGTCACGCTCGCCGATTATCGTTTTCTCTACCGGCTCTATTTGTCGAACGCCCACCTCCAAGCGGCGCGCGCGCGCTGGCCGTTCGTATGCATCTGGGACGACCACGAATTCACCAACGACAGCTGGCAGAGCCACGATACCTATTTCGACGGCGGCAAGCCGGCGCAGAAGCGCAAGCTCGCTGCGAACCAGGCCTGGTTCGAATACATCCCGGCGCTGCTGACGGGCATGCCGGGCACCGGTCGCGTCACGAACCCGGCGCGCGACTTCAAATCGGTCGACGTCGCCGAAAGCGCCTTCTTGGGACCGCAACAGGATTGGATCGATCCGAACATCGACAACCGCGCCGCGCTGGCCTCGTTGACGATTTATCGCACGCTGCGATGGGGCAAGACGCTTGAGTTCGTGCTGACCGACAACCGTTCCTACAAGTCGCCGCCGCCGCCCAAGATCGAAGGTCAGAGCCTGCCGCCGATCGAAACGGTGAAGGTGCTCGACCTCGGTCGCAGCGCCAATGATGGTGAGCCGCCGGAAACGCTCCCCGGCACGGAACTCCCCAATCCCCGTCGCCAATCGCCGCGTGGCTCCGTCCTCGGTCCCCAGCAGAAGGCTTGGTTCAAAGAAGTTCTCACGGCGTCCGATGCGCGCTGGAAGATCTGGGCGAATTCTTTCCCCGCGCTGCCGTTCCGGCTGGACTTGGGCAATCTCTGGTTTTCAGGGATGGACAACGCATGCTTGGGCGTCGACGGCTGGAACGGGTATCCGTCCGAACGCAAGGAACTGCTGCAATACATTCGCGACAACGGCGTCAGCAACGTGGTCGCATGTGCCGGCGATCACCACATGCACATGGCCGGTCTCTTGATCGACGATCCCGACGCGGAGGTATCGAGCGCCGTCGCGGTCGAGTTCGCCTGCGCCGGTATCTCGTCCGAACCGGTCTTTCCGGGCGCCGTGCGCGCATCGGAATCGAACTCCGTCTTTCACAGCATCGTGACCTACGAAAGCGGCGACGAGAAAGTCGAGAACTTCAATCTCGCGCTTCTCGGCGGCGTCAGCGCGGCCGTCGTCAGGTCGTGGACAGGCTCAAGTTGGCTGTCGGATGCGTTCTGGAACGAAAAAGCCAACCCCGGATTGTCGTACATCGACACGAATGCGAACGGATACGCCATCCTCAGCGTCAACGCCGGCCGCATCGAAGCCAATCTGGTGACGATCGAGAATCCCGAAGTCGATCACGGACCGAAAGGTTCGCCGGTGTTGCGTCGCGCGAAGTTCACGCTGCGCGCCTGGGCGCCTGGTCAGACGCCGGAACTGGTCGGTCCGACGTTTCAGGGAAAGTCAGCGTTCCCGTTCGGCTGACGTCGCCTTAGTCCCAAGGGGAACCCCTTTCGCGCCGGCCCTGCTCGGCGATCAGCCTGCGCCACGTCGCGACGTCGCTGTAATCGACCCGATCGGGACGGCCGAGTTCCAGCCGCCGGATCACCAGCAGATAGTAAAGCACGCCCGTCGCCGCGCCGCCGAGATGCGCTCCATGACCGATCGGCAGCCCGCTGCCTTCCGTCTGCGCGATCAATCCGACCACGTCCAGCCCGACGAACAGAACGACGGCAAACCAGGCCGGCATTGGAATAAAGAACAAGAAGAGCAATCGCGCGCGCGGAAACAAGAGCGAGAACAGCAGGATCACGCCCGAGATCGCGCCCGACGCACCGAGCGCCGGCGTCTCCGGTTGTCCGAGAACAAACGCTGACACGACGGCGTGGCTCAGCGAACTGATGACCGCCGCCACCAAGTAGAAGCCGAGGAACCGCGCCGAACCGATCACATACTCGACGATGATTCCGAAATTCGCCAACACGAACATGTTCAGAAGGAAATGCCAGACCAGAAGGTGCGAGAACTCCGAGGTCAGCAGCGTCCAATATCGTCCGGCGACCAAAGCGTCCCAACTGATCAGAAAATTGTCGATCATGAAGGGGCTGGGCCCAAGAATAAGCCACAACACGAAGACGCCCGTATTGATCGCCAGAAAAACCAGAACCACGGACCGCATGAACAAACTCGACGCCCAGTTGATTGCCCCGCGCGCCCGAATGAGATTTCCGGAGCGCCATGCTATTCTTACATATATGCGGCCGATCGAGTTCGATACGGTGGCGAGACACGGCGATGGACCTTGCGAACCGAACCAATGCGCGGCGGGCGTCAACCCACGCGTGTGAGCGGCGGCAAATGGCCGAACGTGCGCGTTCTGTGATTGCCGGCCACCCTGTAATCTCACTCACCCTCCGGTTGCATCACCGGCCAACGCAGTGGAGAGAGGCCGCCGCACGCGCGACAGCCGCCATCGGCACAGCTAGTCTCGACTGCAAGGGACACGATTACAGCCGATAGGGACAACAGGATGGCGTTTCAGGAATACGCGGACTACGACGCGCTCGGCCTCGCCGAACTCGTGGCGAAAAAGGACGTCAGCCCCGCCGAACTCGTCGACGAAGCGATCGCGCGTATCGAAAAGCACAACACGAAGATCAACGCCGTCGTGTTCAAGACGTACGACCGCGCCCGCTCCGCCGCCAAGCTGCCGCTGCAAGGACCGTTCGCCGGCGTCCCCTTTTTGTTGAAGGACATCCTCGGCGCCCAGAAGGGCGTGCCTACGCGTCAAGCCTCGAACTTCATTCCGCCCGTGCCCGCGCCGCATGACTCGACGCTCGTGCGCCGTTTCACCGCA
>QKCS01000198.1 GCA_003246795.1 Alphaproteobacteria bacterium | reverse complement strand
CACGCGCCCCCTTGTGAACAGTCCACGCCCGCGCCTCCTTGGGCCCGACGGTGAAGAACGTGATCAGATGAAGCAGCGAGTATCCGGCGCGGATGAGTCTGTTGAGGCCGGGCTCCTCGAGTCCGATCGTGGACAGAAAGTCGTCACGCTCGGCCGCCGCTAGTTGCGCGATCTCCGACTCGATCTTCGCCGAGATCACGACGAACGCCGCACCTTCCGCAGTCGCGCGTTCCTCCACGCGCTTTGAATGAGCGTTGCCGCTCGCGGCCGACCCCTCATCGACGTTCGCGACATAGACGATGGGCTTGGCTGTCAGCAGCTGAAGTTGATCGAAGACCGGGCGCTGTTCGTCGGTGATCTTCGCCATGCGCGCAGGCTTGCCCTCCCGCAAGAGCGCCAACACCGCCGACATCACGTCGAATTGGACCTTCGACTCCTTGTCGCCCTGCTTGGCCTTCTTTTCGACGGCCGTGATACGGCGCTCCACGCTGTCGAGGTCGGCGAGCATCAACTCCGTTTCCACCGTGTCCGCATCCGCGAGCGGGTCGATCCGGTTCTCGACATGCGTCACGTCGCCGTCGTCGAAGCAGCGCAACACATACGCCACGGCGTCGACTTCCCGGATGTGAGACAGGAATTGGTTGCCGAGCCCCTCGCCCTTCGACGCGCCGCGCACGAGCCCGGCGATATCGACGAACGTGAGCCGCGTCGGAATAATTTCCCCCGACTTGCCGACCGCCGCCAGCCGGTCGAGCCGCGGATCCGGGACGGCGACTTCGCCGACGTTGGGCTCGATCGTGCAGAACGGATAGTTCGCGGCCTGCGCCGCCGCCGTCTGCGTCAGCGCATTGAACAACGTCGATTTGCCGACGTTCGGCAGTCCGACGATGCCGCACTTGAATCCCATCTCAATCGTCCTTCGTCTTGCCGGCCGGCTTCGGTGTCGCCTCGCGTTGCGGCGTCGTCAGTACCGCGATCTTGTTCATGAATCCGGCCTCGTCGCCGTCCGCGAGGAATGGCGCGGCATGCGCAATCGCATCGAGCAGCGGATCGAGCCACGTCTTGTCGGCCTTCGCGAAGTTGCCGAGCACGTGGCCCGTCACGCGTTCTTTTTCGCCCGGATGTCCGATACCAAGCCTCACGCGCCAATAGTCGTTGCCGATGTGGCTCGAGATCGAGCGCAAACCGTTGTGTCCCGCGTTGCCGCCGCCGCGCTTCACGCGCACTTTGCCGGCCGCCAGATCGAGCTCGTCGTAGATAACGAACACGCGCTCCAACGGGATCTTGTGAAAAGCAACGGCCTCGCGCACGGCGTTGCCGCTCTCGTTCATATAGGTCGTGGGCTTTAGGATCAGCGTCTTCTCGGGTCCGCCTTTGCTCCGCAGCATGCCCTCACGAACGATACCGCGAAACCGCGCGCGCGGCGCCGCAAAGCCGTACGCATCGGCAATCGCATCGACCGCCATGAATCCGATGTTGTGGCGGTGCTTTTGATAGGTCTCGCCCGGAGTGCCGAGACCGACGATGAGCAACATATTGGAGCGTGAAGCGTCTTCCGCATATACGAACGGCCGCCAAAGGCGCTTGGCGGCCGCCCAAAATCTCGAAAGCAAATCGCCGCCGTTACTTCTTGGCGGCCGGCGCCTTTGCGGCGGGCGCAGCGCCCGCGGCAGCGGGCGCAGCCGCACCGGCAGCGGCCGGAGCAGCGGCAGCACCTTCTGGCGTCGCAGCGGCGGCAGCGGCCTCGCCTTCGGCCGCGGCTGGCTTCTCTTCCACCTCGGTGAACGAAGACGGCGCAGCAACGGTCGCAATCGTGAAGTCGCGGTTGCGGATCACAGGCGTCAGACCTTCCGGCAGCTTAACGTGCGAGATGTGCACGCTGTCGCCGATCTCCTTGCCCGCAAGATCGACCTCGATGGACGACGGAATCTTCTCGGACGGACAGAAGAATTCGATGTCGTGGCGCACGATGTTCAACACGCCGCCACGCTTGATGCCGGGTGAGTCGCCGTGATTCTTGAAGTGCACCGGAATGGCCAACCGGATGCGCGCGCCTTCGATCAGGCGCTGGAAGTCGGCATGGATCGGACGATCGAGAACGGGATCGACCTGCACCTCGCGCGGCACCACCCTAAGCTTCTCGCCCTCGACGTCGAGGACGAACAGCGTCGAGGTGAAACGTCCCGTCTGATAGTGCTTTTCGATGTCGCGCAGCGAAACCTGGATCGGCTTCGGCGCGTGCCCCGCACCGTAAACGATGCCGGGGATATTGCCTTCGCGACGGACGGCCCGGGCCGCGCCCGTTCCCGTTCCTGAGCGCGATTTGGCCGCAATGGTGGCGTGTTCTGTCATGGCTCCTGAACCCTTTCAGGGGCGGAACTGCCCCCTATCTTGTTCATTCCGCTGATCGGAAGAAGGCGGGGGTTTATACGAAGCCGGGAACGAAGGCAAACGCGCCGAAAAATCAGTCGAAAAGGCTTGAAACCGACCGCTCTTCGGCGATCCGCCGGATGGCCTCGCCTAGCAAGGGCGCCGTCGGCAGGATGCGGATGTTGGGCGACGAGCGCATCGCTTCGGTGGGCGCGATCGAGTCCGTGATCACGAGCGCCTTGAGCGCCGACCCCTTCACCCGAGCGACCGCCCCGCCCGATAGCACACCGTGGGTCGCGTAGGCGTAGGTCGCCTTGGCGCCCTTGTTCATCAAGGCCTCGGCCGCGTTGCAGAGCGTGCCGGCGGAATCGACGATGTCGTCGA
>QKCS01000297.1 GCA_003246795.1 Alphaproteobacteria bacterium | reverse complement strand
AGTGCGTGTTCAGAACGACGCGCACCGGTTGATCCGAAATGCCCTTGAGCGCCGCCTCCACCTTGAGCGCGAGACGCGCGAACTTGTCGTCGATCAAGACGACGCCGTCGGGACCGACCGATACGCCGATGTTGCCGCCGCTGAACTCGGCCGTCGCGTCCTCGATCACGTAGACCTGGCCCGCGACCTTTGTCGCTTTGAGCTCGACCTTCGTGGTGTCGTCGTCCTGCGCGGCAGCGGCCGGCGCGACGAGCAAGAAAGCCAGAAGAATCTTCAGTTCACGCATGGGACACCCCCGACGGATTTGGACCGGCGACACCGACGCACAATCCGCCCTGCGAGGTCAACCTTGGGTGGGAAAATCGCCGGACTTCGGCCGCTCGGGACGCTCAACTCTTGAAACCGATCCGCGCGTGGGTGCCGTCGCAGAAGGGTTTGGTCGAGGAGCCGCCGCAGCGGCAGAGGCGCGCGTTCTGGGCGCGCGCCACGGTGCGGCCGGTGCCGGCGCAGATTTCGACGTTGCCCATCACCTGCAGCGGGCCGTCGGGGAGCGAATCGATGGAAAGCGTGCCGGCGCGGAATTCGAGCGGGTCACTCTCGATCTTGTCCGGCTCACCCGTCGCCCGGAAACCCGCCTTGATGTGGGAGTTGTCGCAGAACGGTTTGTTCTTCGACTGGCCGCAGCGGCAGAGCGTGGCGCGGGTCATCGTGTCCCCGCTCATCGCGATGTCGGCGGCCACGGCGTAGGGGCCGTTTTCGCGGACGCGGACGACGTTGGCCTCGGGCGGCGCCTCCTGCGGGCCGCCGTCGTGGCGGTCGTAGGTGATGGCGCCGGAGGGGCAGTTGTGCGCGACGCGGACGAGGTGTTCGACGCTGGCTGCTTCCGGATGGATCCACGCGCCCGGCGTGTTGGCGCGGAAGACGCTCGGCGCTTCGAGTACGCAGTGGCGCGAGTGGATGCAGCGCTTGGTGTTGAAGCGGACGGTGATGTCTTTCGTACTCGCGACGTTCGGATCGCCCCGCGCATCGGCCGGCGCTTCGCTCGCACGCGGCGGGGCTTTGACGCGCGCGGTCTGATCGACGCTGAGCGAGATGTGCGCCTCGAAGCGGTCGTGCAGATCGTCAAAGCGACTGGCCAGCGCGGCCAACCGGGCGCCGACGCCGCCGAGCGGCACCTCGCGTTCGAGCGCGGCGGCGGCTTGGCCCAGTTCGCGCGTGCGTTCGCTCAGAATCTGACCGGCGCAGCTTTGCACGAGTTGGCCGGCCGAACGCGGCAGCGAGAACGTCACGCCCGCCGTCGTCTTCCCGTCGCCCGCGGCAAGCATCGTCGCGGCCTCGCCCACCATCTGCAGCAGGTACATCAACTCCGTCGAGCCGACCGCGAGACCGGCGCGCAGTTCGTTCGGCAAGGGCGCGGGCGAGAACACCTGCGCCAGCACGCGCATCATCAGCGCGTAGATCGCGTTGCCGAGATCGACGGTCTTGGCCGCGGTCGGGTTCGTGATGCGCGTGAGGTCGGGACGCGGGGCGTCGCTCAAGGTCGGGTTCTCGGCCGCGGGGCGCGCGGGTTCGAAGGCGGGGCGCGCCTCCTTCAGCTGCACGTATTCGCGCTTCACCTGGGCGAAGCGGGCGTAGTGCGAGGTTTCGCTGTGCGCGGGCGCGCCTTCGCCTTGGGTCACGATTTCTTCGAGCGCGCGGTAGGCGGACTTCAGGTCAGAGACTTTGAAGAGGCCGGGCAAGCCGAACTCCGCACCGCAAACCTGCGCCTGGTCGTGGCCGACGAAGACCTTGTCCTCGCCCCACTGCTCGACGAGGCGCGCGAGGCCGCGTTCGATGCCGTGATAGAGATGGCCTTGGCTGGCGTAGTCCTGCGGCGTCGGCGACAAGAGGTCGGGTCGCGCGGCGCGCTGATAGCGGTTCGCGTGGTCGAAGCCGGCGCCGTCGGCGATATGGTCAGTTTCAGGCCGCTCGATGTAGAGGAAGTGGTCGAGGGCCGCGCCCGAGAAGGGCGAAAGGCGCATAACCACGTCGGCGGGGAAATGGCCGGGGCGGACGGGGAATTCCGGCTTCCACAGGTGGGGCGCGGCGCCCAGGCTCGCCAGGATGTTGTTCACAAGGGCGAGGTGCAGCATCTCTTCCCGCGCGACCTGGCGGAACTGGGCGCGCCAGCGATCGATCGCGGCAAGCTCGTCGCTTGTGACGCCCTCCCCCTCCGCGCGCTTCAGCGACCACATCGCGTAGAGGTACGTGCACATCACCGCGTGCTCGAACTCCGCAGCTTCGCAGAGCAGGAAGATCAGTTCCTCGCGGTCTTGGACGACGATGTCGGCGGTCATGGGCGGCATCATTGCCACAGCGGGGCGCGATACTCCACCCTTGGGGCCCTGAGTCGTTGAGAGGCCGGTCATGGACCTTTCCCGTTTTCCGCGCGTGCCTTTGGGTCACTTTCCGACACCGCTGGAGCGAATGGACCGGCTGCGCGCCGCGCTCGGGCCCGACTGCCCCACGCTCTATGTGAAGCGCGACGACTGCACCGGACTTGCCACCGGCGGCAACAAGACGCGCAAGCTCGAATTCCTGATGGGCGAAGCGGTCGCCCAAGGCGCCAACACCGTCATCACGTTCGGCGCGATCCAGTCGAACCACGCGCGCCAGACGGTGGCGGCGGCGTCGAAGCTGGGCCTCCTGACCGACCTCATCCTGATCGACATGGTCGAGCGCAAAGGCCAGGCCTATCGCACGCTCGGCAACGTGCTGCTCGA